>JAKATY010000002.1 GCA_021827955.1 Microcaldota archaeon
GTACAATGCTTCAAAGGTGCTGACAATATCAGAGGCTCCTAATACAGATTACGTTTTCCAGGACTGGACGTGCACGGGAACGGGATGCTATTCCGGAACCCTTACCAGCACTACAGTAACGCTCAACAATCCTATGGGTGAGACCGCAAACTATTACCTGCTTGTTTCATCCACCTCCGTCAGTTCGACTTCCGTATCTTCTACTTCAGTTTCATCGACTTCCGTAAGTTCCACTTCGGTAACTTCAGTAAGCTCTACTTCAGTCAGCTCCACCTCAGTTAGCTCGACTTCCATATCTTCTACGTCAGTTTCATCAACTTCCGTCAGCTCAACTTCGGCCAGCTCCACCTCAGTAAGTTCAACTTCTGTATCTTCAACTACGACCTATTTGATAACATACTATAGCTCCACTTCGGTCTCTTCAACCTCCGTTTCTTCAACTTCCCTCTCATCCACTTCAGTATCATCAACCACAACGTACTTGGTGATATACTATAGCTCCACTTCGGTCTCTTCCACTTCGGTCTCTTCAACCTCCGTTTCTTCGACTTCAGTCTCTTCAACCACTCTCCAATCTACTTCGGTGTCTTCTACAACTACTATAGCCGTCTGTGGCTGCAATTCGTGCGCTGTTGAATACAGTTGCACCTGCCCATCAAGCTGTCCCATTCTGACAAGCACGGGCTGTGCTTCATCAAATGGCCAAATATTTGCGCAGTGCACTGCCAACGATTACTCGACTTCGTTCTCCACCTCTGTCTCATCTACCTCTGTATCGTCGACTTCGGCTTCTACAACAATCTATTGTTCAAGCGGTGATTACTATGCAAGCGATTCAAACTGCAAACTAGATTGCTCAAACTTAGCTGAATGTGATTATGAATACTCTTGCGTCTCGGGTTCTGCGGTAAGCTCTACGTGCAAAGCTGCAGGCTCCAACACTTGTTCACCTTCTGGTTGTGTAATAGGATGAAAAACAAAATTAAATTATTGTAATAATCAAGATATCCTTGTATATCAAAGTGATCGAAATGAGAAAAAACTTGATGGCTGTCCTTGCAGTTGTGGTAATAGTCATTGCCCTATATTTCGCATATTATGTTGCATCCAAACCGCAAACAACAACCACCGCGTCTACGCTTCCATCTACTTCGATTTCGATCGTATCCAATCATATACCATATCCTCCAAGCAAGATTGGGAATTATACGTATGTAATAACTGAGCCGTTTCCTATAAATGAAACCCCTGAACTTTCAAGCGGTTATTTAGCCGGAGAAATATTCACATACGCATATGCATCAAACAATTTAATCTTGCGCTTCCTGTCTTATTCAAACCTCTCTTATGCCGAAGACACATATACTTCGGTTACGAACTTTACTATTAACAGCACAACTTTTGCATTGCCTTCCCTTCCAGCAAATTATCGCGGTGTAGAGCAGTTGCAGCCTCCAAACATGACTTTGTTTGCAGTTTCCACATTATATGGAAGCAATGTGATAACCGTTGTGCTTATACACCCTTCCTCCAGCGCATTAAGTGCTTCAAACGCGACAGGTTTCCTGGTAAACGCTTCTAAGTTGCTCATGAGCACGTCTTGATATCAGCTATCGGCTATTGTGGCACATTCATAATGTCATACGAGCCAATAAAAGTGCAAATCCTTGATCACAGAGAGAATTAGCGTTCTAAAGGCTATCCTGTCGGGCAGTCTTAGCGTTGCTTTATGGTCCGGTTGCAAAATATTTACAAAAAGAACATTGTTGCAAAGCCTGTTTTTTTAAATGCTTTCCTTTACATCAAATACCGTGATTCTATGAAAGTTGTAATACCTTGCAATATATCAAGGAAGCTTGTTCCTCTGGACATGGCAGATATTATACTTGGCTATGACTCAAACGATGGCAGCATCATCGAAGAGGAGAATTCTGGCTTTGGAAGCAAGGAGGCCACAATGGCTTTCATATTGAGGCTTTCGGCAGATGTCATTACTGTAAAGGAAGGCATGCTATGCCCCGGCTCGTATATGATGTCTCAGGGCAGCATCAAATACTCGATTGTGAAAAGCGATAATGCCGATGATGTGATAAAGAACAAGGAGTATGCTGAAGCAGTAGATCAGCTTCCAGAAAACATGTTTGCAGAGTAAGTAGCCCTTTCGATCATCGCGGCATGAAAGTTACAATACGCTCCTAATCTTTATACATAGCCGAAGAGCTGAAAAGCGGGCAGGCAATCAAGAAGTCGCCAATGTTCTTGTTTGATACCTTCCTCTGCTTTCTATCTTATGCATTCTATCAAGCACTTCTTTTGCTTCTTCTCCGAGTGCACGCGAATAACTTCGTTCAAAAGCATCAAAATCCTCTTTTCTCACTGCTCTTTTCATCAGCAGCAAGTCTATGGCTCTCTCCTCGTTAGATTTTGAAAATTCTGCAAGCCCGAAATCTATTGTCCATATCTTGCCTTTTTTGTCAACTATTATGTTTGCGGGTGTGAAATCTCCATGCACAATCCCAAGGGCATGCATGCGCGCAAGCTGCATCCCTATATCTGCAAAAATCCCTGCCAAATGCCTGGCCTTCCTTTCTCCTCTTTTTCCGCGTTCTACAACTGCACCCAGAGTATCGCCTTCTACCTTTTCCATAGCAATCCAATATCTGCCTGCCATTGCTATTGGAGGGACCCTTAGTCCATTATTGTATAACATAGCCTGGATCTTCGCCTCTGTTTTTGTCCTTTGCTTCCTTATAGAGTCGTCTAATTCCTTTACCCTGTACCTTTTGCTTTTTCTGTACTTTATTACCTCTTCTCTTCCTATTAGTCCTGTAATGTATATGACCGCTTCGGCGCCTTCAGAAATCTTCTTCATTACGTTCGCCTTTTTAAAGCCATGAAAGTTTGAAATCGTTTATCCTGTATTTCTGATTTATTGAAAGCCTTTCCGAAACACCCTTTTTTGGGCTCGTATGGATCTTTTCTGCAACCACGGCAATCATAGCTCCATTGTCAGCGTTGAATTCGTTTGGCGCAACATAAAATTTTTTGCCGTGGGAAGAAGCCATGATTTCAAGCATTTCTGCAAGCCTTTCGCTTTGAGCCACTCCTCCGCTTACTATTATCTCCTTTTTGCGCAGGAGCATAAGCGCCCTCTCTGCTGCCTCGCAAAGCATCGAAAACGCCGTTTCCTGAAGCGAAAATGCGACATCTCCTATGCTCCTCCCTTCTTTTAGAAGCGCTGCGGCATTTGTCAGCAAGCCCGTAAACGTGAAATCCATGCCTTTTACCGTGTAAGGCATTTTTATGTATTCTCCATCTTTTGCGACTTTTGCCACAGTTGAACCCCACGCTGGATTTAATCCTGCCTCTCTAGCAAAAGAATCGAGCATGTTTCCTACCCCTATGTCAAAAGTTTCACCGTAGACATGGTAATGCGGTTGCGGCTCCATATCGATTCCTAATATCTGCGAATTGCCGCCGCTTACGTAAAGCGCCAGGGGATCCTTTAGTCCATAGATTTGTTTTGTCACCTCTATATGTGCAACGGCGTGGTTTACCGGATAGACGGGTTTGGCAATGGCAGCTGCAAATGCAAGCGCCGCGAGCTGCCCCACCCTAAGGCACGGTCCTATGCCTGGCCCTTTCGTATATCCTACTGCGTCTATCTCTTCCTGTCTTACGCTCGCTTCCTTTAATGCTTTCCTTATTGTTTGAGCCGCATGCTTCTGGTGGAAATCTGCCACTTTCATCGGTATTATTCCTTTGTCGGATATCGGGTACATGGATTTTACGTTAGCAAGAATCTTGCCATCTTCCACTATGCCAACTCCAAACGTATGCGCGCTGCTTTCTATGCCTATCGTTATCATTTGTAGCGCCTATGCATCAAAGCCCAATCTCCTGTTTATGAAAAACGCAAAGCGACCGCATAAGGGAATATACAAGCTTACCATTTTTAAGCACCTCAAAAATAAAAAGGTTTGTAAAATAACCAATATGGGGTGTTTTGGTGAAACTATACTATCGCCATATTTTCTACATGCTGTTGTTCGCTGCAATAGTAATAATTATGCAGGCGCGATCAAGTCAGGCGCAAGGCATCGGTACGTCTCAGGTAGTGCTCGCAAACAGCACCGTATCGATAAGCCAGGGCTCTTCCACCAGTTTCTATTATGTCGTGAAGCTTGTCAGCGGCACAACGTGGGGCACCACCTTGGGCGTAGTGAACAGCAAAAATCTATCCTCTAGCGGGATTTCGGTAAGCCTGTCGCAATCCTACGGGGATCCGACCTACTCCGGCGTTGCAACGATAAAAGCATCTTCACTTGCTTCACCCGGTAATTATCTTGTAATATTCCAGGCCAATGGGGATGATCCCTCTTCTCCATCAAACTTGACACTTACTGTGCTCAGCGCGGCAAGCAGCACAACCTCAAATACACCGTCAAATACCATCACTCCTACTACTTCTTCGGCGACTCCCACATTCAAGACAATTTCAATTGCATCTAAGATGGTAAACGCTAGCAGTGGCGCAAGCCTCAGTGTGCAATCCGGCACAATCAGGGCAGTCATAAAGCCGGGCACGTACGCCCTTGTAAACGGGACAAAGGAGCAGATATACAACTTCTCCCTTATCTCATTCTCGATAAGCAACATTGCAAGCCCTCCTAATACGAGCTTGATACCAGGAGAAGCATATGCCTTTGCGGTAAACGGCAGGATCTCGCCTTCGATATCGTTTGTAAACGCCAGCGGCGCAAACTCTCCTATAACAAGCTATGTAATAGCAGGTCCAAACACTACGTCCTGGACGTGGTTCGGCGGCAACTATTCCAACGGGACATACACCGGCGGATCTTATAAGTTCGCAGACACGTGGCAGCATCCTAACTCGACAACGATGGTGAACACGGTGTTTTTCAAGCCGGTGCTTTGGGTATTTGAATCTCCTGCACCATCAAGCAGCAAAACCACTTCTACGGGTATCTCTTCAAACGTCAGTTCCGTTTCAACCGTAACCACAATAGCGCCTTCGCCCACTCCTCCGAGCAGTAGCTCAACAAGCACATACCTGTACGTCGCAGCGGTAATAGTTGTAATAATCGTTGTAGTTGCAGCAGTAGCATTAAGATCGAAAGGCAGGCAAAAGACAGCATAAGCAATAAGGGTATCAGTGCATCTGCGCGCTGAGATAGTTTTATATAGGAAGCAAGCCACCTGACTGCCTGCTTCCTTTCTGCTTTTTATTTTGGTTTTCTGTTGTGTTGGTATAGATGCTCGGCAAAGACAGCTCTAGAAGTCGTGCCTTTGGGCGTACAGGCGAGCCTCGCGTGCTTGTGATAGCGCCTTGCAGGGGGAGGGATCTTGGCCTGCGTGAGAATCTTCTTTCTATAAAATCGCAGTCATACGGAAATTTCGACATGGTCTGTGTAATAGACAGCACATCCGATCCTGCCCTTGCAATTATAGAAGGAGCAGGCATTCGATACCTAATCTCCAATCCTCGTATCGGCAAAGGCAGCGGAAAGGTAAAAGCTATAGCCACGGCAATCAGAACGTTCAAGCATTACGACATTTATGTAATTGCGGATTCCGACATACATGTTAAGAGCTGCTGGCTCGGCAGTCTCGTATCCTCTCTCCTCGATAGGGGTGTAGGGCTGTCAACTAGCTTCCCGTATTTTGTGAGCGCAGATAAAAGGCTGTGGTCAAAGTTCAAGAGCGCATGGGGTCTTGTAGGCCTGGGCCTTATAAAATCAGAGATCACTAGATTCGGCTGGGGTGGTTCGCTCGCCTTCAGAAAATCCCTTATCTCTAATAAAGAGGATTTCTCATATTTCAAGGATTCTCTCTCTGACGACATCGCGTTAACCAGAATCACCAAGAGGAAGGGACTGGGCATAGCGTATAACGGCAAGTGCAGCCCAAGGGTTTACTGCAGCGAAAGCTTTGCAACTTTTTTCGAATGGTCGAACAGGCAGACGGCGCTTTCCATTCTGGGAAACAGAAAGGTCTTCTGGTTCGGTGTCATCTACTATACCGTTGAGCTGCTATTCCTCATCTTGGGTGTATCCCTTTTTTTCCTCAGCCCCCTATTCTTGGTTCTTGCGCTGCTTTACACCGCCAATGTATACAGGTCTTACAGGTCTCTTGCTGAACCCTCACTATCCTTTTTCCCGATCTTGTTTGTCATGCCCTTCTATTACCTGGCAAATCTCTTCATAGCAAAGAGGATGCGCAGCATAGAGTGGAGAGGCAGAAGATACGATCTAAAATAATTCTTTCAATGGCGATCTCGTCTGCCGATTCGAGGGTAACAGCGCTCGAAATGAAATAAGGTATAAAGCAGGCCCAAAAAACAATTAAATACCCTTCTTGCGTAAAGGAGCTTCAATTTCTATTGCTAAAAGGTGCAAAAATGGATAGTGTAGAGGAAAATATGGATGCTGACAAGATACTCGAAGCGCATAGGCGAGCGCGAGGAAAGCTAGAAATGCATCCGAAAGTAAAAGTGCAGTCAAAGGAAGCCCTCGCTACATATTACACCCCTGGGGTTGCTTATGTCTCCAAGGCTATATATAGCGACAAGTCAAAGGTTTACGACTTCACCTCTAAAAGCAACACCATCGCCATAATATCGGATGGCACCAGGCTGCTCGGCTTGGGCAAGGTCGGTGCGGAAGCAAGCATGCCTGTCATGGAGATGAAAGCGCTGCTCTACAAGAAGTATGCAGGCATAGATGCGGTGCCGCTCTGCCTCAATACTACCGAAGAAGACGAGATAGTCGCAATCGCAAAGGGCGTGTCACCTTCTTTCGGAGGCATAAACATAGAAGACATAGAGTCGCCAAAATGCTTTGAGATAGTGGAAAAGCTGACCGATTCGCTTAGCATACCAGTGCTTCACGATGACCAACATGGCACTGCAATGGTCATGATGGCCGCGCTTATAAACGCGATGAAGGTTGCGGGCAAGGACCTCAAAAGCAGCAAGATAGTCATAAATGGAGCGGGAGCCGCCGGCTTGGGATTCGTGCGCATTCTCTCTTCCATAGGGTTGAAAAACGTGTACGCGCTCGATACCGCTGGGCTTATTTACCGGGGCAGGAACGAGCACATGAATAGATTCAAGGAGGAGATAGCCAGCATGACCAATCCCGAGGCGAAGTCCGGAACGCTTGAAGAGGCCGTGGAGGGCGCTTCAGTATTGATAGGGGCTTCTGCTGCAAATGCCTTCACGAAAGACATGATAGCAAAGATGGGTGAAAAGCCCATAGTGTTCGCACTCGCCAATCCCGAGCCCGAGATAGGCTATGCAGAAGCGCTCCAAGCTGGCGCTTTCATCGCGGCTACGGGAAGAAGCGACTCGCCAAACCAAGTCAACAACCTGTTCAGCTTTCCGGCGATAATGAGCGGGCTTCTCTCTGCAAGAGTGAAGAAAGTTACCTATGACCTGCTTTACGAGGCCGCGAAGGCGCTCGCAAAGAGCGCAGGCAAAGACATAAGCAGGGAGCACATACTTCCAGATGCGAGCGATAGCAGGCAGATGATGAAGGCAGTGGAAAGCATAGCAATAGCCGTTGCGCGCAAAAGCATGGAAACGGGAAACGCGAGAGTCAGTGTTACTCCGAATGAGATAAGGAGCAGAATAAGGCAAAGCGTAAAGGTGTATGCAAGAGCGGAGAAAAAGCTGCCAGAATGAGCCTGTTACGCAAAGCTTGATCTCAGTATTTGCTCTGTATCTTGCTTGAGAACACGCTGCCTATTGAGAGGTATATCAGCTTTGCGGTGAGGTAGTTCGGCGCTTCAAGCCCTGCTATGGGCATGAGCTCGACGAAATCCATGCCTATTACCTCTTTTGCTCTAGCTATCTCTTTTACCATCTCAACTAGCTCTCTGAAATGCAGGCCATCAGGCTCCGGAGTTCCCGTGCTCGGCATCTCGCTAGGATCAAGCACGTCCAGATCCACGCTGACATATACCTTGCCACGTGAAGCTTTTATCGCTCTCTCTATGGCTTTTTTCACTCCCTGTTCCATTATATCGCTCATGAAGATTATGTCCTTGCCATAGTTTTTCATACTTTCCTCGTCTATGCTTCTGACTCCAATGCTAATGACGCTGCCGCAGAGCTCTCTCGCCCTTGCCGTGACGCATGCATGGCACATCCTTGCGCCCATGAATTCGCTTCTTGAATCGGAGTGTGCATCGAAGTGCAGCACCGTAAACGAGTTCTTGCCCATCTTGTTTGAGAAGCTCCTTATTGCGCCTATCGAGACCGTGTGCTCTCCTCCAAGTATAATAGGAAACTTTGAGTCTTCGACAAGTATGTTGATCTCCTTCTCTATCCTGTTTACCATACCTTCAGGGGATCCGAAGTCTGGGGCCAGCTCTTCCAGCGTGTATATGCCAAGCTTGCTTATATCCTTGCCGAATTCCTCGCTGTAAAGTTCTATGTTCCTGCTCGCTGCTATTATCGCGTGGGGCCCTTCTCTTGCACCGGATTTGAAGCTTGCCGTAGAGTCATACGGTATAGGTAGCACCGCTATTCTGGCATTCTCGTAATCTTGCTCTTCAAGTCCGAACAGGTTATAGGGCGGCATAGCATTAAGAACGTGCATATCTCTTACCTCCAAAGATTACCAAACAATTGTTCTTGCTATCTATAAAAATCTTGCAGTGCATTTAGGGTTTCAAGTCCTATGTTTGACTATTGCCGAATATTTGACTTGAGACGTATACACCATCCACATTTAAAAGGATTCGAATAGCACTATCTAGCGTGTGATGTAATGGCAAAAGGAAATGCATCGGCTGTCTTTGTACTTGAATTCATAGGCAGCTTGATATACCTAGGAGTAATTGCCCTGATGGGCATGAACTTCAGCACAGTACTGAGCGGATACGGAAGCCTTTGGACACCATTGCTATATGGGACAGCAGTGCTAGCATCAGTAGCGCTTTTCATAACCAGCTTCGCGAACTTCTCCCGCATGGGCGAGTTCTTGGGCAAGTACGTGTTTTGCGAAGCAGCCGCAGCAGCATTCTCACTATTCATTCTCACGGCAGGAGTATACGGCAATGTCTGGTTTGGAGCTAGCATAGTCGGCTTCATAATAGCAATGATAGGAGCGGCATACGGCGGGCAAAGCCTTCTAGGCAGGAAGTAATTCCGGCTTTTTTTTATTTTTTATTTTTTATTATTCCTATAATAGCGTTCACGTAGACGGTGTTTCGCATATTCTGTTTTTTGATGCAATGCCAGGACTGTGAAAGCGTCAAATTATATAATAAGTTTCCTTTTTTCTTGGATAAATTTATTAGTCTTATACCCTTTAATCTATGAACTGATGGTGCTTGATATGGTAAAGGTAGGTGAAAAGGTTCCGGATTTTGAGGCCGAAGCGTATTTCAACGAAAAGATAGGAAAGATCAAACTTTCCGATTACAAGGGCAAGTGGATGGTAATGATATTCTATCCAGCCGACTTCACATTTGTGTGCCCGACTGAGCTTGAAGAGGCGGCAGAGCACTATGACGAATTCAAGAAGCTTGGCGCAGAGGTCCTGAGCGTAAGTACAGACACTGCGTATTCACACAAGGCATGGCATGACGTCTCACCTTCTATAAAGAAAGTCAAGTATCCGATGATTGCGGATCCTACAGCAAAGATATGCAGCGAGTTTGGCACATATATAGAAAGCGAGGGCGTGTCGCTGAGGGGCACGTTCATAATTGATCCGGATATGGTGCTCAAGGGCATGGATGTGCACGATAACAGCATGGGCAGGAGCACAAAGGAGATACTCAGGAAGCTAGAGGCCGCAATATACGTGCGCGAGCATCCTGGAGAGGTGTGCCCGGCAAGCTGGGAGCCCGGTAAAAAGACTTTGAAGCCCGGAATAGAGATAATCGGCAGGATATGATAAGTCCTGCTCTACCGTCCGCATGCGGATGAATTGCGCTGGTGTAATATATGGCAGGAAAAGCATTGTCCAATCTGGCTATAGTAATGGGCATAATCGTGGTATTGGCCGATCTGTACTGGATAGCTACAAGCTACGCCGTGGCTTTATGGCTTGCTCTTGGAATAATAATATTGGTGGCCAGCATAATCTGGCTTGTTGCTGATATAAAGATGAGAAGCGGCGGCTGATTTGCAGGTGTTGCCTGCACCTCGCGCAAGCTTTCGGTTTGGCCGTGCGTGCAGGCTCTTTTTGCTTTTTCTCTTTTGCTTGAGAGAGGAAAGATAAGAAAGAGTGCTCTATCCTAGACAACCTTTTTTGAATTAGATTCAGATTCGGAGCTCTATCAAATGCTTTATCTTTTCGCGCTTATGCTAAGCATGTGTGTTTCGCTGTCGTATCCAAGCGCAGCCTTGAAGGCATCGTTCTCCATCGTTATCGTGCTGTCAGAGTACGGGTCATTCATATAGAAAGCATCCTTGTCATAGCCTTTTACGACCACCCAGTGCGGCGCGGCCTCCAAATACGGATTTATCGCGTTTGCGTTGACAAGCACTATCGGCACCTTTCCTTTGCTCATTACCTTCTTTATCACGTTGACAGTAACTTGCGCATTTGTCTCCTTTACCTTCGCATCTTTTACCTTAGCTTTTATCTCTTCAAAAGAAGCCTTTAGGGCGTCGAGGTTAACGCCTTCGTATACTGCGAGCTTCCTCTCGTAGCCTTCATCCTTTGTGTTGTTGCTGAATATCTCTACGTTGAGGCCTCTTTTCTTGAGAGCATATGCGAGCCCGTATCTTGATCCATGCCATATGCTGCCCATTACCGCCTCTTGCCATATCTTGAATTCGTCGTTCTTATTGGGCTTATACTCCTTTTTGAAATGCTTTAGCACCATGATTGCGCATGCAGCTGAGCTTGTAAACTCCTCCGATTGAGGATATGTCTGTATGTCATAGTTTTTTGATTCTCTTATTGCGTTCATATTAAGCACCTTTTTAATCGTCAAGATTTCAATTACATCTTCAGTCAGATCGGAAGCATCGCTTCAAAAAAAGCATGCAGGGAGGGAGATGTATTCGATGTTTTGAACTCCCGTAGGCCTAAGCCAACGGATCTTGAGTCCGTCGCGTTTGACCAGGCTCCGCCATCCCTGCACGCTCTCTATTATCAACAATCAATTTAATAAATGCCACAGTGAAAAGCGATGCCTAATATCCAGCTGCTATATTGATTCTTATTATATATTTATACTTTTGCCCCTTTGCTATGGGCTCTGTGCTATTGCTATTTGGGTTTTAGTCATTTTGTTAGCGAAGTTTAAGCCCGCTAAAAAAAACACCCGTCTGTTACTATACTTTCCGCCTTTCTAACATCTTTCTTATCCTGTATCTGTTTCTACCCCCGCCTTTAAAGCAGGGGTCAATTTTATGCGCTTGGTGTGACTTCTTTCAGCGCTTACCTCGATCTCCATGTTCGCCGGCGCGTTTATCCCTTTTCTGCTGTGCCCTACCCCATACAACCTCGCATGTGCCTCTCTTCTGAGTTTTATTAATATTTTTGAGTACATCGGCACGGTATACCTAAAGAGCTGCAATCCTCTTTTTGTTTTGTTTTCACGGTGTAAATATGTAGGGAGTATGTGGCATATACCTATCTCATCCCTGCTTATAACCGCAACCCCCTTCTCATCAAACATTTTTCCAGAGACGATCTTATCCGGATATGAGAAATAGCCGGAAGCGCCTATGCTGGTAGTTACTATTATACCGTCGCTTATTGCGAATTCGCTTATCCTTTTTTCTCCCGCTTGTATATCTAACTCATATCTTAACGCGTTGCTCTCTACACCTCTTTGCACATATATGTCGGTAAAGGTCTCGCCTTTTTTAACACCTCCAACTTTTACACCAAGCCTGTTATACTCCTCAATGAGGTATCTTCCCTCCTTAAGCGCCTTTGCTGCTTCTGCAATCTTGTCCAGATGCAGTTCTGCCAGGACTCCCTTTGAGCCTAATTCTGAATGCGATCCCATACCCACAAAAAGAAGAGGCATGTTATTCCTGCTCCCATAAAAGCCGAAAGTACCGTCACCGCCAACCACTATTGCAGCTTCGGCATTTCTTTTAACTATCCTGATGCCCGCGTTTTCTATCTCCTTTGAGATTGACCGTTCTGTGCTTTGCAATTCTGACTCAGCAAGCAACAAAATCTTGTTGATTCCTCTCATTCTTCATTACCTTAACTCGTACTTTTTCTGAAATAAAGCAGTATACCGGAGTACAGTTATCAAAACGCAGTTCTTGCTTTTATTATTTGCGTTTGCACATCGAATGCATCTACATGCGGAATAGTAGCACAACCCAAAACTTTCTGCCTTTTCTCTTCGACTGTGTGCTACATTTGCGGCTTAGCCTGAAATCGTAAGTGCACACAACTAATAAAAAGGTTAAATCAGCATAACTTATGGATTGCATGCATGCTGATAGGATCATAAGCATGAGCGAAGAGGACGCAAATGGACTTTTTAAAATTGCAAAATCGCTGTTTGAAAAAGGTGACTACGGCAACGCTCTTTATTACTTTCATATAGTAGAACCCTGGGCTGAAAAAAACGTTGATGATAAAAGTCTTGCGGTTTTATACTTCATGAGCGGCTTTTCCTTGCTAAATGAGAAAAAGATCGATGAGGCGTTTTATTATGCGAACAAGGCTTTATCACGATGCGATGAACCTGTTTTTCACATGTTACGCGGCTACGCCGAATACGCTTTTGGGGATTCTGCGGCTTCAGTCAGAGATCTCAGCATTTATATAGATTCATCAGTTAAACAGAATGCCGATGCGCTCTTTTTAAGGGGTCTTGCGTATCAAAACCTCGGGGACTGGAGCAAGTCCGCTGCCGATTTTGAAAAAGTGGTGGAGCTTGACAATAGCTCTTCGGCTCTGTTTTACTATCTGGGCGTCTCATTAGCAAACGCAAACGAAGATGCTAAGTCCATAGAGTCGTTTAAAAAAGCACTGGAGCTAGATCCCAGTTTTGGCACAGCTTACGTAGAAGAGGCCAAGATTCTATTGAAAAACAACCTATTCAAAGAGGTTCATGAATTGGTGGAATCTGCAAGATCCCATGGTGCAGACAACGAGAATTTACATCTCTACAATGCCATTGCGTATGCTAAAAGCGGGTTCAATGAGGAAGCAAGCGTAGAGCTCCTTACTGTAAGGGGGCTTTCTGCAGATTTCGATTCGAAGGCGATAGACCTGTTGAATAAAATGGGCAATTACGCTGGGGTCGCAGTAATATTCATGAAGTGGGCTAACGCATACCCTCACATACCTGGATTCTACAAGCTTGAGATGGAGGCAGTAGCTAAGGCTGCAATTTCGGTGCCCGAAGAGGATGAGACCGATCTTTATGACAGATTGCAGGATAAACTTGAGGAGCTTTCTGATAGGTATCTATATGCGCTTGATTCAGAAACAGAAATGGGGTGGGGTTTTGAGGATCTGGGCACCGCATTAAAGAAGATAGAAAGTTTAGATACCTCCGATCCTTCCAAGATAGAGGACGCTCTGGAAGCGTGCGACAGTTTAATAGAAAAGTATGCTAGTATGCCCGGCCCTTACAAGCTAGAAGCCGAGGTTATAAGCAAATTGCTTGACAAGAATCCAAAGCTCCTGGACGAAAAACCAGAATTGCTGGAGAAGATGCTTAGGGACGAATCCAGCAAAGATGCGTTATTGGACACATACTCGAATACTGCCAGTTAATCCTTATTCTCTTTTTCCTTGTAGTCCTTTTTTACTACTATAACTTTGCGGGGTTCTATCAGGTTTTCTTTCATGGCTTCTTCAGTAATCATTCTTAGCCTATCGCTTGATGCTGCATTATAGTGTTCTTTGATCGCGCCCTCCAGAAACGTCTTGTTTATTACATACCTTATGAATTCGTCGTCTATCTCTTTTTCTTTCAACTTGTCAACGATCTTTCCAAGGCTTTCATCTGGTATATAGAACTTTCCGTAGAGAGATATGGAAAAGCCCTCAAGCTTCAGAAGCAGGTCCCCCTTTCTTTCAGAGATAATTCCTTTAGATGCGAGTAACTTCTTGTTGCCTTCTATGTAGGATTTGAGCCCCTCTTCAATCTCTTTCTTTTTATTCTGAAGATACTCTATTCTGTTTCTAAGCTCAACTACGCTTTTAGCCGCGTCTATTGCCTGTTTTTCTACGGGGTCGACTCTAAGAAAGTCTTCAAGCCTTGTGGCCCTTGTGCCGTCATTGGCGTTTTGCCCTTTTTGCTTTGAATGAGTCGGCATTTCATCTACCTGTCATCTTATTATGGACTCTATCACATAAATATGCAAAATAAACATGTAAATACCATTCCGCTTCCTTGATGTTACAGAACTTCTCCACATGCAAATATCCTCGGCATCCTGCTTCTTACTAGCACAAATGTATCCCCTTTGGCAAGAGGCACTTTCTTTACGAGCGAAAGCGATATGGTGCCTGTGCTTTTGTCAAAGTTCTTGACTTCAGCATCGCAAACAATAAAATTCGATACAAGTTCGTACCTCCTGCCTTCTGATATATCCTCCTCCCATATATCAGTCATCTCAAGCTTTGCAGAAATATCCTCTATATTGTTGAAAGTTTCGCTTGAAAGAATATCTCCCTTATCTATTTCATCATATTCTACGTTCTTCAGCGCAAGCCCCACTCTTGTGCCGACCTCTGCCTCGTCAACATCAACATCTTGAGACTGTATTGACCTTACGAATACTTCCTTACCCGAGTTATGGCGCAGCGTGTCATGCACGTGCACTATCCCGCTTTTTACAAACCCGAGTGCTACAGTGCCTACTCCTTTAACAGGGAAGACCTTGTCTATAAGCACAACCGTTTTTTGGTTTTCTTGCTCTTTCACTTTCTGTGGCTGGTATCTTATTATCCTTTCGACAAGCACGTCCCTATCAGAAACCTCATAATCCATGCCTTTCGCTATGGCTCCTACCTCATTTTCGCTTGTGAAAATTACCCTTTTTTTCAAAAGCTTTGCTGCAACTAGCACCTCTCCAAAAACGCTATCTATATTCTTGGTGTCGATTATTACCTGATCTGCGAGCATTAGGGTTTCAGCTACGCTGTGAAATTTGTCTTCCGGATTGGAAGGTACTAGGCACACTATCGTATTGCCCTCTTCCTTCCTATTGAAAAACATTATGCTGTTTTCAGAGCCTTTTTTGCCTATGCTCTCTGCTATGCTCAGGTCATATGGCACAGCCACAATATAGTGCATTTTTACACCCCCCCGCTACTTATGTTCAAC
Source organism: Microcaldota archaeon (assembly GCA_021827955.1). Lineage (GTDB taxonomy): Archaea > Micrarchaeota > Micrarchaeia > Micrarchaeales > Micrarchaeaceae > JAKATY01. The sequence continues at coordinate 15,301 of JAKATY010000002.1, forward strand.
TAAGATATAAATATGTAAATAGCTATTAATAATTGTGGGTGGGGCAGTGCTAGAATCGGTCTGGTCGATGGGTGGGGCTCAATTCGCTTTTACTTTATTATTGATAGGCGTGCTTGTAAGCACGGCAATTTACATTATAGCTTCTGGTGTCCTGTCAAGGTTGGGCACAAGGCGCCGTCATACCACAAAGTAGGTCCGCGCTTATACTTATTATTGCCTATCTACTCATGCGATCAGCGCAGCTTTGGCATACATTTCCTCGCATTTGTGCTTCTAGCTAGATGCAAAGCTGCAAAATGCCTCAACATTTGTTATGCAAGCATTTTTAATTATGCCTTTTTCCAGAAAGTTTTATATAAAACCTAAAGCGGTCAGTGCAGGTTTAAATATTTGCAATCCGGAATAGATATGGTGGTGAAATGAAGAAATTTGCATGCAGAGACATAGGTATGGAATGCAACTTTGTTGCACAGGATAATGACGAAAGAAAACTCATGGAAAAGATAGCAAAGCATGCCCGTGACGCGCACGGGATACAAAAAATAGATTCTGCATTAGAAGCGAAGGTAAGGGCCGCAATAAAGGAAGCCTAATCAGATCTGGAGGGGATTATCCCCTCCCTGTTTTTGCAAAATACATGAAGTCTTAAAGAAGGCAATGTTATGCCTCCTTTGTGGCAGTTTCAAACGCTTCCTTGAGGCCTGCCGTCTTCTTGGCTTGCACCTGGCTCTTTATAGGCTGTATGTTCGCATTGAAGTTTATGCTCGCATTGTATCCAAAGCCGAACATTCCTGCCATCGCCGGAAACTTGTTCTCGTTGAAGCTCTCGCCGATTCCTACCGCGATTCTGCTCTCTACCTCTTTGCCATATACCCTCTCTATTCTTTCATTTGCTTCTTCAGATTTTGACAGCACTTTCACGAAGGCTTCTATGGCGCGTCGAGCAACGTCGCTCCAGTTCACTTCTGTATGCTCTTTCATCACCGCATACAAGTTGTCAGGCACTGCCAGAGTTATGTTTTTTCCCATTCTATCACCTTACACATTTTACACTTATATATGTGCATATTTAATATATAAATCTTTCTAACACATATTACACATATTAAAGTGAGAAATAGCAAATACTGCTTGCTTTGCCGTATTCTATTGTTAAAGCCTCAGGAGGGAATTGAACCCTCGGCCTTCTGCTCTACGCTCTTCAAACGAAGAATACCATGCAGACGCTCTACCACTGAGCTACTGAGGCGCAAAAAGCGCAATTACTACGCTCACATAAGCTTGTATATCTCGCTGTTTTCTTCTACAGGCTGATCTACCTTTATGCCCACGGAATCGCCTTTGAAGCCTCTGTTTACCTCTATGTGTTCTATTTGTATGCTTTTTATCTTCTGCTCGAATCTCCTGTCGCCCTTTTCT
>JAKATY010000028.1 GCA_021827955.1 Microcaldota archaeon
CAATTTGGGGTGTGATAGACGATATACTTTCAAAGTTGCCGATAGATAAAAATTCCAAAATCGCTATATACCGCTACTTCCTCGAACAGCACCTTTATGCATCCCACATCCCGAACGATAAGGAGTTGCTGATAGAAGAGACGTTTGACCCATACAACGATAAGCGTTATGTGGTATTCCATGCACTTTACGGCAGGAGGGCAAACGATGCGCTTTCAAGGCTTTTTGCAATACAGCTAAGCGATATGCTAGATGAAGAGATAGGACTTACAATATCCGATAACGGCTTCGTCTTCTCATTAGGTGCAGATTCCCATATCTCAGAAAAGGACATAAACACCGCAATAAAGAATCTTTATTCGAAAAGCACTATCGAGACGCTTAAAGCCAACATACGCCGCACAGAGCTCATGAAAAGAAAGTTCAGGCAGGTGGCTTCGCGCGGATTCATGATACTGCGTAATTACAAGGGCTGGAAGATACCAATAGGAAAGCAGCAGGTAAATTCGCAGATCCTACTTTCCGCTTCTGAAGAGATAGATCCTAACTTTCCTATAATAAGCGAAACATATAGGGAAATACTCTATGATGTTATGGATATATCAAGGGCAGAAGATGTGCTGCGAAGAATGCGTGATGGAACTCTAAAATGTACGTTCATAAGAACCTCTTCGCCTTCTCCATTTGCGCATATCCTCCTAACTTTTGGAGAGGCTGACGTGCTTTCGCTTAAGGGAAAGCAGAAATACCTGCAATACTTGCATAAAATGGTGCTTAAAAAGATAGATGCAAACGGCCCCGAACGTACGGCGCGCGCAGGATCGCGCAAGGCAAAAGGCGCAAAAAAGAAAAAGGTGTCACATTGAAGTTAAACCGTGATATCGAGCTTCTAGAAGGAATGCCGATTGCATACATAAAAAGCATAGATGCGATAATATGCACAGATCTGCATCTAGGCTATGAAGGAGTAATGTCAAAGAACGGCGTCCTGCTGCCTAAGGCAAACCTGAAAAGCATAGAGTCGATGATAGATTCTGCCATTGCCTCTACTGGAGCAAGCCGGTTAATAGTGGATGGCGATATTAAAAACGAGTTTTCGGGGGTCGATACCGAAGAGTTCAACGAACTTTATGATTTCGTTAATTTTATATCAGAGAAGCGGGTGTCATTGACGCTGATAAAAGGCAATCACGACAATTTTGTAGAGAGGTACAAAAACACCTTTGGATTTCAAGTGCATAGGCAACAGCACGAATACGGCAACTACCTATTCATTCACGGGGAAGAGATGCCAAAGCCTTTTGGACCACAAATAAAAATGCTCATAATGGGTCACGAGCATCCTGCGATAACAATATACACAGATGCGGGCAAGGCAGAGAAAGTAAGATGCTTTCTACTGGGCAGTTACGGCCATTTACCCTTATTGGTGCTGCCTGCAATGAGCTATTACTCTCCAGGAACTCCCATAAACATAACTCCGAAATCAGAGCTCCTTGCGCCTGTCCTGCAGCATGCGGACATAGATTCTATGGAGGCAATAGCAATAGGATATGGTTCTACTCTGCGATTTGGCAAAATAGGAGAGCTCCGCAGGCTTGCCGAAAGCAAATAATAAAAGCTTTGCCTAAAAACGATTCCTTAGCCTGCAAGTATCGGCAGCCACGGAAGCGCATTGAGCAACAGGCCTATTAAGAGTATAGCCACAAGAGCCTTTATTACTCTGTCGTGCTTCAAATTTGTTTTGTAGATCCTCCATCCATCGAATCCGGGTATAGGCAGAAGGTTAACTACCGCAACAAGGAAATTGAGCATGAAGCTTAGCGCTATAACAGAGTATAAGAACAGCATGAAGCGCGTATATACGCCGTTGTTTATTGGTGTATTCTTCTGATACACCTCTATTCCTATTAAGCCTCTTCCTGGACTCTCATTAGAACTTATCGCAGTGAATTTGTATGTGCCCGTGTTTGTCACAACATCTACAAGTGATCCGGGCTTGTCTCCAGCGGCAGCAACAGAAAAGCTGCTCAGGTTCTCTATTTTGTAGCCATTCCAATCGATTATTTGCATGCCCGAAGAAAGTATCCCGTTGGCAGGATATCCTGTGATTGTGCTCTCCACGAATACGCCTGTATGATATAAGCCAGGAAGCACGAATATGATGAATGGAATCATTATTGCGAAGAATACAAGCATGGCTATGAAATTCGAGGCTATGCCCGCAGCAAATATTTTAGTCTGCGGCATCTTTCCAAGTTTCAAAACCTCCTTCTCATCTGGTTCTACAAATGCACCTATGGGTATTACTCCGAAAAGCAGCACGCCCAGGGTTTTTATTTTGACTTTTGCTTTTCTCGCAAGCACCCCATGGGAAAATTCGTGTATTGCCAGCAGTATTGCGAGCGAGACTATGCCTGCAATTAATGGTATGTCTATGCCCGGTATTACCGGAGCCACTCCAGGTATCTGATTTGCGAGGGGAGCCACTTGCGCATGTCCGTGCAATGCGCTTATGATCACAGCATATGTAGCTGAAAGTATGAGCCCCGCATTGTACCAGATAAGCAGAAACGTAAAGCCGGAAAAGCCCGTAATGAACGTTACAATATAAGTCAGATATGAGAGCAAGTCCACGCCATGAGTCGCACTGGCTGCAGATGCAGAAGAAGCCTCTGCGCTTATCTGCGGAAGATTCAAGAATTGCATCCCGTAGCTAAGATACGGCAGTACAAAAAACACTATCAAGACGAGTGATACCATGCCAAAAACAAACAGCTTCTTCCTGTCTTTCACGAAGAAGTAGCTAAAGAGGCCGAAGCCGAGAACAAGCCCGAAAAGGGCCATGTTATCCCAAAAACCTCCGCCTTTCTTGGCTATACGGTCTATACTTCTTATGCCTCTTTTGCCTCCTGCCATGTAGAGCCCGTATCCTCCGCTGAATGAGCCGAGCTGCTGTATTACTATTCCAAAGAAGAACATTGCAACTATGCCCAGAATCCACTTGTTTATCACGCCGATGTGCGAATAGTATACTGCAATCAACGAAGCGAAAGCTGCAACCACAAGAATATAAATTTCGAGTTTCCTGCCGCTTTTCATCAAATCAAAACCTTTCCATCAAACAAAAATGCGCGCGATCCGCATAGAAATCCGGTGCCGATACAAACAAAATCGCTTAAACCCCAATTCGCCAGTGCATCAATTTAACACTTTCGCTGCACATCGAGCCGTGCTATCGCACTAGGATTTTGCACATAAAATCATAAATATCTTATCTACGCATTCTCAGCATGGATGGTGGTCATGGAGGAATGCGAATTATGCGGGAAGAAGACAGACCGGGTTTACGTAATAGAGATTGATGGAGTAGAGCTCGGAGTATGCGCTTCATGCGCAAAAGGGAAAAAAATCGTGAGAGAACCCGAACAGGCGAAAACGCAAAAGCACCAAAACACTGAACGAAAGCAGGAAGCCGATTCCGCTGAGCTAGTTGATGATTATGGAAAAAGAATACAGGTGGCAAGGGAAAAGCTAGGCCTATCGCTTCCTGTACTTGCGGAGATGATTAACGAAAAGGAATCCCACATGCTCCGCATAGAGCAGCAGAAGACCCTTCCAACTCCTGAGCTTGTGAAAAAGCTGGAGAAGGCACTTGGAATAACAGATCGGTCAATGTCTGAAGATTCAACTTCTTCAAGAACTAGCCAAAAAGCTGAGCATGCAAGCATAGGTGACTTCGTAAAGAAAGGTATGTGAGCAGGTGTTGTATTGTCGGTAGATCTCAGCAAGCTTGTGGTAAGGGAAAAGATAGAAATGTCAGAACTCTCTGGCAAGACCATAGCAATAGACGCCTACAACACGATTTACCAGTTCCTATCCATAATAAGGCAGCCTGACGGGACGCCATTGACGGATTCAAAGGGTAATGTGACAAGCCATCTCTCTGGCTTGTTCTACCGCACGATCGAATTCATAAATGCAGGCATAAACCCCCTGTTCGTATTTGACGGGATCCCATCGCTGCTAAAGCAGAAGACCATAAATGCAAGAATGAGAAGGCGTGATGAAGCGCTGCTAAAATGGAAACGCTCTGTAGAAGAAGGCAAGCTTGAGGAAGCACGCACATACGCGCAGGCGAGCACGAGGATAAACAGGGAGATAGTCGAGAGCTCCAAAAGGCTTCTCGCGCTCATGGGCGTGCCCTACATAACTGCGCCAAGCGAAGGAGAAGCTGAAGCCAGCTATCTCTGCGGTGTAGGCGAAGCTTATGCGGCAGCAAGTCAGGATTATGATACCCTGCTTTTCGGTGCACCTGTAGTAATAAGAAACCTCACGATAAGCGGAAGAAGAAAACTGCCCAAGAAAAACATATATGTAAATGTAGAACCTGAGAGGATTGTGCTATCCGAAACCCTTTCCGCCTTGGGATTAAGCAGAGAACAATTGGTGTGGGTAGGTATAATGTTGGGCACAGATTTCAATGAAGGCATAAAGGGAATAGGTCCCGTAACTGCATTGAAGCTTGCCAAGCAATCGAAATCTTTGGACGATGTTGTAAAAAAGGCAACAGAAAAAACAGGCCTGGAGTTCGATACCGATGTGCATGCGGTGGAAGCACTATTTATGAACCCTGAAGTAGAAAAACCGAATGGCATACCTGCATATAGCATGCCGGAGAAGGAAGAGCTGTTGAAGTTTCTATGTGAAGAGCATGATTTTGGCAGGGAACGCATCGAAAAATTCGTAGAGAAGCTTGCTGAGAAAAGGTCGAAAGGCAAGCAGCAGGGAATAAACCGCTGGTTTTAGGGGGTTGCGCTTACGCCCGGCATCCACATGTCTTCTCATGTAACAGATGAGGATTCAAATCTTCATTCAAAAACGCAAAATTCCGCTTTGAAAACAGAAGTATTTTATATTTGTGAGGGAGAATTTGCTTTTGATAAAATGGCAAAGAAAAAACAGAATGGCGACTATTCATCAGAAAACGGCAACGGCCCGGATAATTTTGACGATATAGATATCAACAACATCAACAAGTTCATAAGCAAATTCTTGGAGCATGCAGACAAGCAGTTTTCCAAAGCCGGTGCTCTTGACCAGCCTATAGTGTTCGGATTCAACATAAGGATAGGCGAAAATGGTGCACCTGCCGTTGAAAGCTTCGGGAATGTAGGCGTGCAGAATGATCACGTCACGTTTTCGGAAAATCGAGAGCCTTTGGTAGACGTGATAGACAAAGGACGTGAAACCACAATAATCGCAGAGATGCCAGGCATAAAAGAGCGCGATATACACGTGAGCTTTAACGGCAGGAACATGGATATCTCTGCTTTTAACAAGGACAGATCGTATCACAAGGTAGTGCCCCTAAACGGCGTTGTAGACGAGAAAAATTATACCCTCAAATACAATAACGGCGTACTTGAGATAACCCTGCGCAAGCAGCAGCAATAACAATAAGTCAACGTAAATTTAAAAGCAGCTATTAAAAATTCAAAACAGAAACATCTAACATGTATATTAGTTTAAGTGGTAAATATGCAGAAAACGATACCAAAATCAAACAGGAAAAAAGGCAAGAAATACAGGACCCAGAAAGCCGCAAGGCTTAAGGCGGAGCACAGGAAAATACTGCGTGCGCAGAAACATAAGTCAAGGAGACCGTGAACTGGGTCTTTGGCTATTTGCTACTTTTGATTTTTATTTTCCAATCTTTCATGTTGTAACGAGAGCCGTTATCATGCGATATCCTTATATGTTCTGTCGTTGAACTCATAAGCTGTAGACTCCTCACCAATATTAAAATATTTCATCATCTCTTCAGTGCTGCCGAACGTGCTTATGCCTTCTTGGAAGTCAAACATGTGCACCCTATCTTTAAACTCAAAATACACTACTGATTTTCTTGTGCCGTCTTTTATGTGCATAAGCACTTTTGCAGAAGGGTTCCCAAGTGCTATGAGCATGCTGCAAAGCAGTATGTTTTTGTCTATCTCATCACCCATACCGAATTCCAGCGTTTCCTCTGGCGTAAGCCAGAACTGCAAAGGCAATACTACCGTCTCTATGTTGCCCTTAACAAAATCAAAGGCTTTCGCGCCAGCTTCATAAAAATTGAGGTCATACGAATAGCTGTCGAAACCCTCTCTTATCTCATCTGCTTTTTTGACTACACTTGGATTGTAAGGTGTAACAAGCGTTGGGAGTTCTGCAACGGAGAGTCTCTCTTTTTCTTCTATATAGTCCTTGTACCTCTCGATGATCAGAAGGTAGAGTCTGTTGTATTTTTCGCTTCCCTCTTGCTGCTCTTCTGGCATATATATCCATAAATGTATGCTTTAGAAAAAGATAAAATAACTCTTTTCGAAATGGTTGGCAGGTAACTTTAAACGCTATGTGCCTCTCGGTGTGCAACCGTGAAAAACAAGATCATCGCGGACATGTTCGACGAAATGGCAAGCATGCTTTCAATAGACGAAACGGCAAGCTCGCGTTTCGAAGTCAATGCCTACAAGAAAGCTGCCCTCACACTTGCAACGCTACAAGAACCAATAGAAGAAGTATACGCAAATGGCGGTATAGAAGCTCTTATGGGGCTTCCTGGGGTCGGGAAGGGGCTTGCGGGAAAGATAGAGGAATTTCTGAAGACAGGCAGGATAGAAAAATATGACTTGCTCAAGAAAAAATACCCTATAGACTTCAAATCGCTTACTTTGATAGAGGGCTTGGGTCCAAAGAAGATTGTAGCGCTTTACAGGGCTCTTGGAGTAAAGGATTTGGAAAGCTTGAAAAAAGCAATAGAAAGCCATAAGATCCGCTCGCTCCCCGGTTTTGGGGAAAAGAGCGAGGACGTTCTTAGAAAAGGAATGGAGCTTCTCAGCACAAGCAAGGGGCGTATGCTTCTTGGCGATGCGCTGCCCGTAGCAGAATCGATAGTCAAGAAACTGCTGGAAAGCGGCATGGTGGAAAAGGCGATGATTGCCGGCTCTACGCGCAGAATGCGTGAGACTGTAGGGGATTTGGACATACTTGCAATCTCAAAGCGCGGCAAGGAGGTGATGGACTTCTTTTCAAGCATAGACGATGTAGAAAGCATAATAGTAAAAGGCGATACGAAAACTACAGTATGGTTGAATATAGGGCTCAGCTGCGACCTCCGCGTAATAAAACCCGAGAGTTTCGGAGCAGCATTGCAGTATTTTACTGGGAACAAGGAACACAACATAAAGGTAAGGAAAATAGCTATAAAGAAAGGTTACAAACTCAATGAATACGGTATTTTCGATAAAAGAGGCAAGATCCTGCCTTTCACTGGGGAGGAAAGCATCTATAAAAAGTTGGACATGCAGTACATGCCCCCGGAAATGCGAGAGGATAGGGGAGAAGTAGAGCTCTCATTAGAGCATAAGATCCCAAAGCTTATAGAGCTCTCTGACATAAGAGGCGATCTGCACACCCATACAAAGGAAACTGACGGCGCCAACACAATAGAGGAAATGGCTGATGCCGCGATGGCGCTTAAGCGCGAATATTTTGCAACTACTAATCATACAAAAAGCTTGAGGATAGCAAGAGGCATGAACGAAAACCAGTTCCGAGAGTTTTTCAAGCATGTGGACAAGCTAAACGATGCGCTTCAAGGCAGGATAAAAATCCTGAAAGGCGCGGAGATGGACATACTTAAGGATGGCTCATTGGATTTGGATGAGTCACTGCTAAAGGAGATGGACTGCGTTCTCGGCGCAGTGCATTCCGCATTCAACATGAACGAGGAAGAGATGACAAATAGGATAATAAAGGCGCTTGACAGTGGCCGCATACACATACTTGCGCATCCTACCGGCAGAGTGATAAACGGAAGAGAAGCTTATCCCCTGAACCTCGAAAAAGTCCTTGAGGCCGCTGAGAGAAACAATGTAATCATGGAGATAAACGCATTTCCAAACAGGCTTGACCTAAGCGATACAAACATAATGCTTGCATCAAAATACAAGGTCCTGTTTTCAATAGGCACCGACGCCCACAGAACCTCGCATATGCAGTTCATGCGATATGGGGTAGGAACGGCAAGGAGGGGTTGGCTGCAAAAGAAAAGAATCGTAAATGCGCTTCCTCTAACCGATCTTCAAAAACTGTTTTCAAGATAAACACCCTGCGCCACGTCAAAGTTTGCTCGCATGACATAGGCATGTGAAGAATCCGTGCAGGGAGGGAGATTTGAACTCCCGAACCCGCTAAGGGAGCGAGCCCTGAACCCGCCGCATTTGGCCATACTTTGCTATCCCTGCATTTAAGCAAATTCTTTATTAGGAAAGTTTTTTAATACCAGATGAGCAACTTAAATATAAAGTCTGCGCATCTCGGTACGCAAAGCACCTGGAGTGCATGTAGGTGCCTGGTGTTGATATGGAATATGTTAGAGAGCATATAAAAAGATACTGGGCGTTCTCTTACAGAAGAGCCATAGGAATTTCTATGCTCACTTTTTCGCTGGTGCTTGCAATAGGCATGACTTTTACCTCTATGCTTTCTACATCCCTCTATACAAATTACGTAGCGGAATTTATCTTCTGGTCTATTCTCATACTAATAACTGTAATAGTCTTGATCTCCAGTTTTATAAATGCTCATATCTCAGTGGTGCACTTCATGAATGAGATAGAGCACAAAGAACATAGCAGGCATACTGCAATGTGGCTTACTTCGATAACCATAGGTGCGATAGCTTTCTTCGTGCCCATACTGTTTTTCAACAGCATACTGGAGCCATTGATACTTCTCTTCAGCTTTGGCGGAGTACTATGGGTGTTCTACCTCTCCGTTTCGATAATATTCAAGCACCATTACAACGAAATCGCACTTGGTGCTCTTTCTCTCTGGATAATATTCATGGTGGGCATGTTCTCGATTTACCCGAGCATGAACTCCCCAACGTACATAAACATACAACAGACGAGCGCGATCCTGAAGGTAAGTCTGTTCATCTCAATGGCGTCTCTGATAACAATCTTTGGCATTATCGGCACATCTCTCCTTTTCAACTCCTCGCGCTATATAATGGAAGAATTCAATTACCTGTTGAAATCAGCCGGTCACCTCAGCGAGCCCAAAAGCAAAAGAAGAAAGCGCTAAAGCATTTTCAGTTGCTCGCAAAACGGTATTTTCAAGAAATTTTCAGCTGAAAGTGCTGCGTTTGCCTATTCCCTAGATACACGCATATTTTCATAAGGTATTTATTTGTTTCTTATCTCAACAGATAGAAGATTGAGGCCTGCTTCAGCGCTAGATATTCGGCTCTCTATTGATTGCGCCTTTTGGTGAGCTGTTGGATTATGATTTCGATATTGTGATCAAGCATGAACTGCTTGACGATAAAAAGGCACAAGAGGTAATAAAAAAGCTAGCGACGCCGTTGGACAAGTTCCCGCATATCCTTAAGACTGACCCGCAGATTGCAAAGTCAAATCCCAAGCCCGGCCAGCTTGTTGCCATATATAGAGACGACCCTACAGGAAAATATGTCTACTACCGCGTTGTGGTAGACGAGGCGTAATGCCTTTTTTATCAAGGTGAAGTTGCATGATGGGCTCTAGCCACGAACTGATCGAATCTTATCTAAAATCCAATTCGGTAGTGCAGCATCAGATAGAGAGCTACAACAGGTTTGTGAGCGTCACGCTTCCTAAAATAATAGAGAACCATAATCTAATAGAGCCGGATGTATCGGATTTTGCAATAAAGCTGGGCAACATAAGGCTGGAACCGCCTAGGGTAATAGAGGTGGACAGCTCTACTAGGAACATAACCCCCAATGAAGCCATAGCAAGAAACCTTACTTATGCTGCAGGCATGTACATAACCTACGTGCCGATGATAAGCAACATAGAGAAGCTAGACAGCGCAGGCGAGATATTCATAGGCGAGCTGCCCGTAATGGTAAAAAGCAATCTCTGCTACTTGAAAAGCATGACACGGGAGCAGCTCATAAGAAACGGTGAAGACCCTGATGATCCTGGCGGTTATTTCATAATAAGGGGCACGGAGCGCGTGCTCATAGGCATAGAGGATCTTGCTCCAAATCGTGTCATGAGCTCAAAGGACGGCAAAAGCGTTGTCTCAAAAATATTCTCCACCACGCTCAACTTCAAGAGCAGATGCAGCGTTGAAAGAGACGCATACGGTATATTCACTGTTTCTTTTCCCAAAGTGACAAAAGGCATAGACCTGATTTTGGTGTTGCGCGCCATGGGTCTGAGCATGAACGAAATACTCGAAAGCACTTCCAATGAAGACGTAAGGAACGACCTTATGCTCAATATCGAAACAAGCAAGGCCAAGGAGCTGGGTATCTCTGAAGCTTTGGGAGAGCTAGGAAAGATAACGGTGCCAAGCCAGTCGAAGAGCTATCAAGAGAAGCGCGCGGAGATGCAGATAGACACCTATCTATTGCCGCATCTCGGCATCACAGAGGAAAGCAGGAAGAGCAAGGCGTATTTCCTGCTTAGAATGGCGGAGAAAAACTCCCTTATAGCATATAAATATGTAAAGCAGGACGACAAGGATCATTACGCAAACAAGCGCGTGAGGTTCGCAGGAGATCTGCTGGAGGATCTATTCAACGAGGCCTTCAAGTCGTTCGTCCAGGACATAAAATACCACGTAGAAAGAACAACTGCAAGGGGCAGGAAGCTCTCCGTAAGGACAAGCATAAATCCTGATACGCTTACTGACAAGATCCTTTATTCGATGGGCACGGGCGCCTGGCCTGGCGGCTATACCGGCGTTTCACAAGTGCTTGACAGGATCAACATGATCAGCACGCTTGCTCATCTGCGCAGGATAAAATCTCCACTTGCGAAAAAGCATGCGCATTTCAAGGCAAGGGACATACACGGCACGCATCTTGGCAAGATCTGCCCCAGCGAAACCCCCGAAGGCGGGGAGGTAGGCCTTACGAGATACCTTTCTATAACGGCAAGGGTTTCTTTTGGAGCAGATGAAGAGCAGCTCAAGGGCAAGCTCAAGGAGCTGAAGCTGCTCTGAGTGTTTGAAGTTTATAGAAGTGTTTGTTTGAGCGAAGAGAAAAAATGCAGGGTATACCTGAACGGCAAGGAACTTACGCGCGTGGCAGACGGCGTTGCGTTTGTAAACGAAATCAGGAAGAACAGAAGGCAAGGCCTTATCTCAGGGGAAGTCAACGTATCCTATTCAAAGAAGCTGGACGAGGTGCACCTCAACGTAGACAAGGGCAGGGTAAGGGCTCCTTATATAATAGTGGAAGGCGGAGCAAGCAAGCTGACTCCCGAGCTGAAGCAGAAGCTCTCCAGCAACGAGATAGATTTCAACTACCTTGTCAGAAGGGGCGTGATAGAATACCTTGATGCAGAAGAAGAGGAAGACGCGCTAATAGCCACAAGCGAAGAAAAGATAACTCCAGATACGACTCACCTTGTAATAGACCCTGTCTACATGCTCGGCCTCACCGCAAACCTCAACGTGTACATGGACCACAACCAGATGGGAAGACATGCTATAAACATGAACTTCATGAAGCAGAGCCAAGGTGTTTACGCTTTTAACTTCAACAACAGGTACGACGCAAGGGCTTACATGCTGTTCTACCCTCAGACTCCAATACTTACTAGCGTTGCATACCGTGCACTTAACATGGAGAGGCATCCTTCAGGACAGAACTTCGTCGTTGCCCTTTCAACATATTACGGCTACAATATGAAAGATGCGGTTGTGCTGAACAAGGCGGCGGTGGACCGTGGGCTGGGCCGCAGCGTTTTCTTCAGGACCTATTCCGATGAAGAGAGAAGATATCCCGGGGGCCAAAAGGATAAGATACGTGTTCCATTGCCTTCTACTGACGGCTATCTTGGCGAGCACGCATATTCAAAACTCAGCGAAGACGGTATAATAGAAAAGGAAACCGAAGTGCACGAGGGAGACGTGCTTATAGGAAAAACCTCTCCTCCCAGGTTCCTTGAGGAGCAGACCTCTTTCGGAATAAGCGAGGAAAAGAACATGGACAATTCCGTCACTCTCCGCATGGGTGAGGATGGTGTAGTTGACAATGTGCTTCTCAGCGAAACTTCCGGAGCAACGAAGATTGTAAAGGTAAGGATAAGAAGCATAACGGTTCCTGAGCTTGGGGACAAGTTCGCAAGCAGGCACGGCCAGAAAGGCGTTGTGGCGCTTATAGTCAACCAAGAGGACATGCCGTTCACGCGAGAAGGCATAGTGCCGGATTTGCTTCTCAACCCGCACAGCCTTCCGAGCAGGATGACAGTAGGGCACATGCTGGAGATGCTCGGCGTAAAGGCGGCATCGCTTGCAGGCAAGCATATAGACGGCACCACATTCTCGGTTGATGGAGTCGAGGCCATGGAGAATTTCGGCAAGGAGCTTGAATCATACGGATTCGACAAATTCGGGGATGAAGTGCTTTATGATGGAAGGACAGGAAAGAAGTTCGATTCAAAAGTGTTCATGGGCGTAGTGTACTACAACAGGCTTTACCATATGACCATAAACCATCTGCAGGTAAGAAGCAGGGGTCCGGTGCAAATACTCACACGCCAGCCAACCGAAGGCAAGGCAAGGGGCGGAGGTATGAGATTTGGAGAGATGGAAAGGGACGCGCTGGTAGGCCACGGAGCAAGCCTGCTCATAAAGGAAAGGATGCTGGAGCAGAGCGACAAGACAATGGTCTGGGTGTGCAAGGACTGCGGAGACATAGGATACTTTAACTACATAAAGAACGTGCCGGTGTGCCCGATGTGCGGAGGCAACAACCTAGAGCATGTGGAGATAAGCAACGCATTCAAGCTTCTGCTCTACGAAATAAATTCCCTGCACATAAGGACCAACATGAAGGTTGAAAACGAGTGATTTTTCATGCAAGCTGAATCTATAAGGAGCATACAGTTCATGATAATGAGCCCGGAGCTCATAAAGAAAATCAGCGTAGCGAAGCTCATAGTGCCTGATACGTACAACGAGGACGGTTATCCTATAGACGGAGGCGTGATAGACCAGAGGTTGGGCATAGTAGATCCTGGATTCAGGTGCAAGACCTGCGGCGGCTCGTCAAAGACATGCCCCGGGCATTTCGGCCATATCGAGCTCGTAAGGCCAGTCATACACTCAGAATTCGCCAAAGTGATATATCTAATGCTTCAGTCTACCTGTGACAAATGCCACAGGCTCCTTATCAGCGATGACCAGATAGAAAAGAAAAAGCGGGAAATTGAGGATCTTGCTGAAGGGGGAGAAGGCGCTCCAGAGAAGGAGCAGAAGAAGCTGAAGGTTTCTAACAAGTGTCCGCACTGCGGCGCGAAGCAGAAGAAGGTAAAGTTCGAAAGACCTACAATGTTCTATCTTGACGGAGAGCGCATAAAGCCTGATGAGATAAGGGACTGGTTATCCAAGATTCCTGATGAAGACATAACGCTTCTTGGCATGGATCCGAGCATATTCCGGCCCGAATGGCTTATTTTGACACATCTGCTTGTGCCTCCAGTAAACGTGCGCCCTTCAATAACGCTCGAAACGGGAGAAAGGAGTGAGGATGATCTCACGCACAAACTTGTGGAGATAATAAGAATAAACAAGAAGCTGGAGCAGGACATAGATGCCGGAACACCGCAGATAATAATAGACGACCTGTGGGAGCTGCTGCAGTATCATGTAACCACATACTTCAACAATGAAACGCCGGGCGTGCCAGTGGCAAGGCACAGGAGCTCCAGGCCTCTCAAGACCTTCGCGCAGAGGCTTAAGGGCAAGGAAGGCAGACTAAGGTACAATCTCAGCGGCAAAAGGGTAAACTTCTCCGCGAGATCTGTAATCGCATCAGACAGCAGCCTTAGGATCGGCCAAGTCGGCGTGCCGCTCAAGATCGCATCAGTGCTCACAGTGCCCATGTATGTGACCCAATGGAACATCGATTACATGCGCGAGTTCCTCATGAGAACAGAATATCCGATGGTAATAAACGTAATTACCCGCGAAGGGATAAGGAAAAGGGTAACAGAGCTGAATCGTGCAGACCTGGTGAAAGAGATCACTCCAGGCTATATAATGGAAAGGCAGCTGCGTGACAACGACATAGCTCTGTTCAACAGGCAGCCCACACTGCACAGGATTTCCATAATGGCACATAGGGTAAAGATATTGCCGGGCAAGGTCTTGCGCTTGCATGTCGCTGCAACAAACCCATATAACGCCGACTTTGACGGAGACGACATGAACTTGCATGTTCCGCAATCGCTCGAGGCCCAGGCAGAGGCAAAAGTGCTTATGAACTCTGAAGAGCAGCTTCTCTCTCCGCGTGATGGAAAGCCGATAATGGCATTTGAAGAAGATGAACTGGTAGGCCTTTATTTCCTGACAAAAGACGATGCATATTTCAGCAAGGAAGACGCAATGAGGATACTGTCCAGAGCAGGCATATTTGACATGCCAAAGGCAGAAAGGAACGGCACCTATTCTGGAAAGGCCCTGTTTTCGATGTTGCTTCCAAAGGACCTGGATCTTGATGTAAACACCTCTGCAGGCAAATTTGTAGTCAAGAAGGGGAGCATAGAAGAAGGATTGGTATCCAAGGAGCTTGTCGCGGCTTCGGAAAGTTCCCCTCTGCTTGTCAAGATATACAAGGATTACGGTCCTGATTTTACCGCAGAATTCATGCTGAAAGCGATGAAGATGGCTCTCGCAGCGGCATATATGCACGGATTTAATATAAGCCTCAAGGATTACTATAACTCAGAGCACCTGGAGAGCGAAAAAGAGAGAATATTATCAGAAGCAAAATCAAAAGTGAGGGCTCTTATAAAGAGCTATAAGGAAGGGAAGCTTGAGCCGCTGCTCGGCAACACGCGAAAAGAGACGCTTGAATTGCTTACGGGTCTGCTGCTTAGGGAAACTAGAACAACAGCCAGCAAGCTCCTCAAGAAAGAGCTTACCAACGAAAACAATGCAAATCTAATGGCTTCAGTAGGTGCGAGAGGCAACATAATAAACTTTGTTCAGACAATAATGTTCCTTGGCCAGCAGGACGTTCGTGGCAAAAGGCCTTCAAGAGGATATTCCGGAAGAGTGCTGCCCTTCTTCAAGAGAGGAAGCACAAGACCCCGCGCTCACGGCTTTGTGGACTCCAGCTTCATGGAAGGGATAAAGATAGACGAATACTATATGCACGGAATGGGCTCTAGGGACTCTTCGGTATCAAAGCAGCTTATAGTGCCTGTAAGCGGTTATATGTACAGGAGAGTGCTCAATGCAGTCCAGGATTTCTACGTGGATACGAACCTGCGCGTAAGGGATGCGAGCGGAGCTCTGATACAGACGATTTATGGCGGAGACGGCATAGACCCTACAAAAGAACTTCTGGCGAAGTTGAAGAAGTGATTGCATGGATGAAGCTAAATACAATGTTCAGCCCGGTGAAGCGGTAGGAGTTGTGGCGGCAGAGTCTATAGGAGAGCCGTCCACCCAAATGATTCTTAGGACGTTTCACTCTGCAGGTATCTCTTCTGCAGTAATAACAACAGGGCTTCCTCGCATACTTGAGATACTTGACGCAAGGAAGAATCCGAAGTCTCCGTTGATGCACATAGAGCTTGACAAAAAGATAGAGAAGGATTACGAAAAGGTAAAAGAGCTTGTCGCGAAAATAGAGGAAGTCAGAGTCTCTGATGTTATAAAGGATTTCTCCGAAAACCTCAAGTCTGGGCTGATGGTGCTGGAGCTTGACAGGGAAAAGCTTTCTGAGAAGGGGCTTACCGCTAGGAACATAACAAGCAGGGTAGAATCGTTCGGAGCTTCAGCAGAGCTAAACGGCGATGAAATAAAGGTAAAAAGCAAAGGCGATATGAAAGCCATAAGAACCGCCTTTGTCAACATACGTGATTTGAGGATATCAGGTATACCAAACATCGCGCGCGCGATCGTGGAAAAGAAGGAAGACTCAGACACTTTCTTCATAACAACAGTAGGCAGTAATATAAAAGGCGTGCTCGAAGTTGAAGGCGTTAACAAGGATAAGGTCTACAGCAATAATATAATGGAAGTGCTGGAGGTATATGGCATAGAGGCCGCAAGAAATATCATAGCAAGGGAATTGTCATCAACGATAAAGGAGGAAGGCTTTACTACGAGCTTCAGGCATCTTTCGCTCGTTGCCGATGCGATGACGTTTTACGGCACGGTAAAGGGAGTCGGAAGGCACGGCATCGCAGGCA
>JAKATY010000056.1 GCA_021827955.1 Microcaldota archaeon
TGACGTGTACACCACGCCGCAGATAATGGCGTGGATGATGGACGAGTACAGCAACATAGTAAGGCACAATGCATTCGGCACCATAACGGGCAAGCCGCTCGAGGTATGGGGCTCGGAAGGAAGAGGGGACTCCACGGCAATGGGAGGGCTTTTCGTAATGAGGGAGGCCGCAAAGACGCTGGGCATAGACCTCAAGAAGGCGAAGATAGCGGTGCAGGGATTCGGGAACGCGGGCAAGTTCGCCTATACCCTTTCAAAGCGGCTGTTCGGCTCCAACGTCGTTGCCATAAGCGATTCGAAAGGAGGAGTATACGACGGGAACGGCCTAGACCTGGCAAAGCTCGACAAAGCAAAGGAAGAGACGGGAAGCGTTGAGAATTACGAAGGAGGAGAAAAGCTTACAAATGAGCAGCTGCTAGAAAGCGACGTGGATATACTTATACCTGCAGCAATAGAGAATCAAATAACGGGCAGCAATGCTGACAAGATAAAGGCAAAGCTAGTACTTGAATTGGCAAACGGCCCTGTGACTCCAGAAGCAGACAAGATACTTCACGAAAGAGGCATACTGGACTTGCCTGACTTCCTCGTAAACAGCGGCGGAGTCATAGGCTCCTATTTCGAATGGGTCCAGAACATAGGAGGATACTACTGGAGCGCCGAGGAGGTTTACCAGAAGCTCGACAAGATAATAACAAAGTCTTTCGTAGATACGATGAAGACAAAGAGCGACTATGAAGCCAAAGGCGAGAAGATAACTCCAAGAACAGCTGCGTATATCATAGCAGTTGACAGGGTAGCAAAGGCGATGAAGGCAAGAGGATGGTACTGATACACCGTGCCGTTTCTCAATTTTCTCTTTTTGTTTCGCTTTTTTTTCTTTACTTCTTTTCTTTTTGCTTTGATGTGTTGCTTGCATAGTGATACAGCTTCTATTCGCTCAGCTTTATGCCCGCTTTCCTTGCCTCGTCTATTACCCTTCCGTAAAAAGAGAGGAAGAACGCAGTGAACTGCTTGCTATCCTTCTTTATCTGATCGTTTATCTCGCGTATGCTCATCCACTTCCAGTCATTGGCCTCTTCCTTGTTTATATGGGGGTCGCCGTTATACACGCCTACGAAATAATGGTCGTATTCATGCTCCGTGAGCCCGTTTTCCATGCTCGCCTTGTATATGAAACTGCACAGCTCCTTGAGATCACAGTCGAATCCCATCTCTTCCTTAAGCCGCCTGTGAGCGGCATCCATCGGCTTCTCTCCAGGAAAAGGGTGGCTGCAGGTGGTGCTTGACCATAGGCCTGCGCCATGATACTTCGTGAGAGCGCGCTGCTGCATCATGAGTTCCCCCTTGTCGTTGAAGATAAATACGGATATAGCCCTGTGAAGCTTGCCACCGTTCTGATGCGCTGCCAGCTTGTCCTCAACGCCTATCTCGTTGTCGTTTTCGTCCACAAGAACAACTTTTTGATCCATGAAATCACGCTTTTGCGCCTTTATATGCGGTACATTTATTTTTGCTGCTTCTTATTTAAGGCTTGCTAAGAATCCTTTTGCACATTTGCATACTTAAATGAACCTTTCGGAGTAGCATTTTTAAATGTTGCCAACAAATTATTTCCAGCTTTTGGCATATTCATGCTGCGCTTTGTTTAGCAGGAAATGTCTGATGCTCAAGTGGAAGTGATGAAATGGATTTGATAATCTTACCGTTGGTAGGTTCGATACTCGCCTTGTTGTATGCGGCTCTTGCTGCACTCTTTGTGCTCAGGCAGGAGAAGGGCAACAAGAAGATGGAGGAGATTGCAAAAGGGATAAGGCAAGGCGCGAGCGCATTCATAAAAAGGGAATATAAAACTATATTCATCTTCTGGCTTGCGCTTACTATAATATTCGCGATTGCCGCATACTTCAGGATACTGCCTGCTCCTACGCCCATAGCATTTACAGTTGGAGCTGCGGGCTCTGCTCTTGCAGGCTACATAGGCATGGAGATATCAGTAAGGGCAAATGTCAAGACTGCAAAGGCGGCCGAGAAAGGGCTCAGGAAGGGGCTAAGGCTTGCATTTATAGGAGGAAGCGTTACAGGGATGAGCGTGGTGGGGCTTGCCCTGTTCGGCTTTACAGTAATGTTCATGCTTTACGGCAATCCGGTAGTGCTTATAGGCTTCGGCTTCGGAGCTAGCTTAGTAAGCCTGTTCGCAAGGGTAGGAGGAGGAATATACACCAAGGGAGCCGATGTAGGAGCAGATTTAGTAGGAAAAACCGAGATAGGCTTGCCTGAGGACGATCCAAGGAACCCTGCAGTGATTGCTGACAACGTAGGGGATAATGTTGGAGATTGCGCAGGAATGGCGGCAGACCTTTACGAGTCCTATGTAATAACAGTGCTTGCCTCGATGCTCATCGCACAGCTTTTCAAGCTCCCGTATTATGCGCTCGTGCTTCCTCTCGCCGTTGGAGGTATAGCAATAATTGCATCTATAATAGGCACTTTCCTTGTAGGCACCAACGAGCCAAAGAGGATATGGAGCACGCTCTACAGGTCGATACTCATTTCAGGGGTATTGGCGATAATAGGCTTCTTCATATTCGCAGTCAGCATAAACGCATTGCAGTACTTTGTGGCGATGCTTGCGGGAATAATAGTCGCAATACTTCTGGCGCAGATAACGGGACACTACACAAACAAAGATACTAAGGCAGTGCTCGAGATTGCCGAAGCTTCCAGGTCTGGAGCGGGCACCAACATAATAACAGGAGTCGCAAACGGCATGCGCGCTACGATGTACCCGGTGCTCACTATCGTTGCAGGCATACTCGCTTCATACGTAGCAGCAGGAGTATACGGCATAGCAATTGCATCCATGTCAATGCTATCGCTTACAGGCATAATAGTGTCTGTAGACAGCTTTGGGCCTATAACTGACAACGCCGGAGGCATTGCGGAGATGAGCGGAATGCCTGAAAGCGTAAGGAGGATAACAGATCCGCTTGACGCAGTAGGCAACACCACAAAGGCAGTAACAAAAGGTTTTGCGATTGGCGCCGCTGCGCTCGCAGCGCTTTCACTTTTCGTGGCCTTTGCAAGCCTTTCAAACATACAGGCGCTTGACGTACTGAACCCGATGGTTATGATAGGCCTGTTCATAGGCGCCATGATACCTTTCGTTTTCTCCGGTATAACAATGCGCGCCGTGGGCAGAGCTGCCTCGAAGATAGTGGAAGAGGTAAGACATCAGGTCAAGACAAGGAAGGGCATGATGCAGGGCAAGGTGCTTCCTGATTATGCAAAAGCAGTAGACATAACTACAAAGGAGGCAATAAGGTCATTGACTGCGCCCGCACTTCTAGGCATACTGTCTCCCATAGCAGTCGGGCTCGTGCTCGGCAAGTTCGCCCTGGGAGGGCTGCTTGCGGGAGTGATAGTCTCCGGGCTCGTGCTCGCGATAATGATGACCACTGGAGGCGCGGCATGGGACAACGCCAAGAAGTTTGTTGAGGAAGGGCACTTTGGAGGTAAGGGCTCCGATACGCACAAAGCCGCGGTTGTAGGAGACACGGTAGGAGATCCATTCAAGGATACCGCGGGCCCGGGAATAAACCCGCTCATAAAGGTGATAAACACGGTATCGCTCCTGATCTTCCCAATATTCGCGTACTCGCTTCCGGTGCTGCTTCACGCCTCTGGAATGTGAAGCCTCTTTTTCTTTCTTTTTTCTTTCTTTTTGTCTTGCAAGCGCGGCGCCAATCAAAAGGCAATTATTTATAATTGACATGCGATAGAGTAATGTATGATGACCAAGCGCACTGAGCTATGCTGTGATGTGGATCTTGAGTGCTGACATTTTGCTTTGTATAGATAAGGTGAAGGTTTGAAGATCTCGAAAAATACCATAAAGAGGATAGTCAAGGAGAGCACAAACGCCAAGATAAGCGACAGTGCTGCGGAGCTGCTCGCCAAGATACTTGAGAAAAAGGCAGGCAATATAGCAGAGCACGCAGTGCAGCATGCCAAGAAGAAGAACAGGAACATAGTGACGCTTGAAGACATAGAGGACTACAAGCTCAAAGGAGGATAGCGTGGAAGAAGCAAGGCTTGCGAGAGGCCCAAGAGGGGAGGCAAGGTTCGACTATAGGCATGAAGGCAAAACGAACACGCTGCTAATAGAGAAGGCGGGAAACGGCATACTCGAAAGTTTGTTTGATGAGAAAGGCGCCGCGCTGAAGCAGATAATGCTGAAAGGCGGCCAAAGCGCTGTAGAGGAAGAGGTAAAAGAGCTTTCAAAACGCATAGGGCACCTGGAAAGCACAGAATACAAAGAGGTAACGCTGCAGAAGGACTGCCCCCACTGCGGAAGCAGTCCGCTGAGCAGGAGCATAGACTTTGGGAAGGGGGAGGTGCCTGTGGTGCCTACCTACATATGCGCCAAATGCGGGGGCAGGAGCTATTACCTAACCGACCAGTACCTCAGGAGCCTTGTCTTCGAAAACAAGCACCTCTTTTCTGAAGAGGAGGAGAGGGAGCTCAACGCAAATGAGGAAGTGTTTATAAAGGAGCTCAAAGAGTATATAATAAGAATATTTGCATCGAAAAAGATTATTGCGATCAGATAAAGGTGTCAACATGGGAATACTGCTTTCGGAACTTTATGGAAAGGGAATACTTACGAACACGGGAAACAAGATAGGCTTTGTAGAAGACATAATACTCGATTTCGAGGAAGGCAAGGTTTCGAGGCTGCTTCTCACAAAGATAGACGATCTGCTCTCAGCCAAGAATACGGCCGAGGTGCTGTCAAAGAATAGCGTGAATTTCGAGAGGGTAAAGAGCATCTCCGAGACGATAATAGTAGGAAGCGGCAAATAGCCTCTTTTTCTCTGATTTCAAGGCTTTGAAAAAAGGAGGAAAAATCAGTCTGTAGATACCTCTCTTGCCAGGCTGGACCTCTCCTTCAGGATTATCCTGCCTCCGCAATAAAGGCACATCAGGCCTTCGGAGAGTGATTTTATCTGCTTGCCGCATTTTGCACATACATAAGCCATAGATTACACCTTCTTAAACCAGCAAAGATATTGCTGCATTAACATATTTATTTCTGCCTTTCCCTGCCGCTTGGCGCATCCTTGTTGGACTTGAGCCATTTTATGAAGTCGCGATGAAGCTCCGACTTGCTCATGTCTATTACCCTTATCTTGAGGTAGCCTCCCTGATAATTCTCGTCTTTTACCTCCATTATAGGCTTGTACTCGTCTATATGGTCCGCATAATGGACCTCTGCCCAATGCAGGATCCCTTCAAGATACTGCTTTGAAAGCTCGCGGTTCATTGGGATGGAATTGAACCTGTAAAGCACGCCATCGCACCAGTACAGCGGCATTGCACCCATTGATGTGAGATTACCTCTCATCAGGTCCTCATAGTCCATCTTGAATATATCGTGAACTACCAGCTCTTTTATCGGAGAAAAACTTATTTTTACCATTTTTATCACTGCTTTTGCTCCGGATGCGCCTTTGACATGTTGGCTATCATGCGCCTTGCATTCTCCCCTGCGGGCGTGGTGAATGAATACGCGCCTCCTGCATATACAGTGCCGCAGTGCCTGCATCTCCATATGCTAGTGCTTATCCTTTTTACTTCGTATTCGCCGCATACTTCGCATTTGTACCTTGCTATCTTCTGTTTTTTTATTGCGGCGTTAAGCTTTCTGATGCTTGCGCCGTATTTTACGCTCGGATTTACCAAACAATCACCATTTTATCAATCACACGTAATTCGCGAGATCGCACTTTCTTATTTAATCATCAACCTTTATCAATGTGCGCTTTGAGCTCGTCGTGCTTTCCGAAAGCGGCTCCTATAATATCGCTTATCTCCTGCCTTGAGAAACTACCGCTTAAGCCTTTCTGCATTGCACGTATCACCTTGCCGTCGGTCTCTATAGTCATCCTTGCGTCAGCGGCGCGCTCCTCGTTGCCCGTAGGGTCGAGCAGTAGCGTATCGCCTATCTTTACAAAGGTGCACGAGCTTACCACATTATTGAGTTTTAGCGGTGCCACCCTTTCGCTCATCACAGCTTTGCCATTGCTGTACGCAGGGACTTTTGCATCCTTTAGGGCTGACATCGCAGCGAGCATGCCTGAATCGAAAAGATTGCCGTCGTAATTCAGTATATAAAGGTCAAGATAAACACTCCATGCCTTGCCTTCCTCGACGAGCAGGCTGCCGAGATCTATGCACTCTGCAGCGCGTATGCCTCTGTCCACTACCCGCGCCAGCTCTATCGACTCCGGGCTTGGCGGGCCGCTCTCGAAATCTGGAGAAGCAAGAGGCAAAAGCTCTGCTGAAACGATCAGGTTGCCTACATCCGGCGTATCCTCCATGGGCGACTCCAAAACCATCTTCACCCCTGCCATTACGCGCGTGGCCCCAAGGTCTACTTGCGCAGAACCCTCAGCATTTTTTATGAGTCCTTTAGCTACGCGTATCTCTCTATAAGAAAGAGCGTCCCTTCCATCCTCTCTCATTTTTTTGGAGGCAAGCTCTCTTACATACTTGCTGTTGACATAATCTATGGCGTTCATTTGTATCATCATTCTTTGTTTTCATACTTCCTTTCGATCTTTGCGTAGACTTCGCGCAATGCGTCTTTTTGAATCGCGCTGATCTTCTTCCCCGCTCCTATTACCAGGTCCACGGCTTTTTCGAACTGCTGCTTGGTAAGGCTGCCGTCCATCTGCAGCAGCAGAACCTCGTTGTTTCTAGGCGCAATCGCTATGGGCATATCTGCATCGGAATAGTTATCCTCTATCATGTTGAAATCAAGCACTACTTCTTCACCTATCTTGCCGGCCGAGACCGCATATATAAGATCCTTCATTGGTATGCCGGCACTTGCCAGCGCGACGGATGCCGCTGTAAGGCCTGCAGCGCGAGTGCCACCGTCGCCTTGCAAAATCTCTATGAATATATCAATTTCGTTGTTTGGGAATTCCTCGAGCAAAACTACATTTTCAAATGCCTCCCTTATAACCTTTGATATCTCTATAGCTCGCCTGTTTGGCCCGCTTCGCCCATGGCCCTCAAGCGACGAAAATGGCGCCATTGAATATTTGCACCTTATTATTGCCTTGGTAGGATCGGCATCATGCTTCGGGAAGACCTCCTTGGGCCCGTATACTGCAGCAAGTATCTTGTTGTTCCCCTGCTCTATGTATGCTGAGCCGTCAGCGTTCTTCAGAACGCCTGCCTCTATCTTGATGGGCCTTAGCTCATCGAATGCGCGGCCGTCCAACCTCTTGCCGCCTACTATCAATTCCGGTTTGTTAGCTTTAGAAGCCATTTCATGACCTTTTTGTTGTGTTGTTTACAAGCATCTCTTTTATTTTCTCCGTCAATCCTGAGACGTGCGCATCGCTTTCTATGCGCAGTATCGCGGATATCGCGAGCGCCGTATTCTCTCCTCTGACCCATATGATTCCGTTTGATCCCACTACCAGGTCGCACCTGGTCAATTCAGATATCTGCTTCGCCATCGTGTTCGCCTTGCCAAGCACGCGCGGTATCTTTGTAGGCTTTATCTTTATTACCACCCCACCGCGAAGAAGACGTGGATTAGAGAGGATTACTTCCTTTTTGCCATTGACCCTGTCTACAAGCGCTTCTACCACATCTCCAACCTTGAATTCAGCCTTGCTGAATTTGCCGAGCAGGAGGACGCCCCGCCTGAAAGAGCTCAGATCGATAGTGTAGGAATTATTCCTGCCTGCTTCTTGCACTATTCCTACCACAGTCTCGTCCATCTTGGGGTTCCAGGCCCCTTCAAGCGTTATGATCCGCTTGCCTTCCTCATCATAAAGCCCGAGCACCGTGGCATATGCCTTTCCCTCTTCTACGTAGACGTTGCCGGACTTGACGTTTCCCGGTATCTGCTCTCCAGGCACAACTATGCTTTTCATAAAATCCCTGAAAATTAAGTGTTTTATCAGATTTCTTTTTTTCCTCCTTTTTGGTTTCGGTTATTTCAATAGAGTCATTGCAGCTGCTTTGTAGAAGCCTTCCCCTGCGTTGCGTTTCCTATCTTGAGGTAAAAGTCCGTCTGCATCCCTGCAGGGAACTCCACTACTGCAATCATGCTCCCATTTGGCGCCCACTGCTCAGACTTCAAGCCGTATTGCTTAAGTATGCTGTAGCACCTGTTTGAATATTCAGGAGGTATTGTCACCTCTATTTTTGCCACCGCGAATTTTATAGGAAGGACAACGCTGAGCTTCTTTACCACGTCTTCCACTTGCGCATTTGCGCTTTTGAACGGGTCTATCGAGACTTTCGCCTCCTTCATCGCGTTCTCCACCCTGAGAGAGGGCATTGGCGCGTTTGTCCTTGGATCTATCGCGTTTCTTGCTATGATCTCTATGATCTGCTTCCTCTTCTCCTCTAGAAGCTTGGCCCTCTGCTCTGTTGTTATGGGCACGTCAGAATTCTTGAGTATGAACTCAGAGACTTTCGCGATGTCGGTGGTGCCGAACGCCTTTCTTATCTTTTCCTCGCTCTGGCGCTCGCCTTTCCTCGCATCCTTGAATACTTCTTCTATCTCGAGCACGCTGAGAGGATCCTGCCTCTTTCCGGTAACGTATTCATAAGCCATTTCAGCATTGACCAGAAGCTCGAAATTGTCTCCGTTTTTCTTGTATTTTACTATATTCGTCTTCTCCATGTATAAACACTAGGGCTTTTTCAAGGCCCTGCGCTCTTCATCTTCAAATCAGCTTTGCTATCTCCTCGGGCGTGAACATCTTGAAGCCTTCAGACTTTGTTATGGTAGAGATCTCCAAATCATCGGTCGTAAGCTTCTTCTCGCCAAGCTTACGTATTATAGAGATGCCGAGGTCTATCGCATCCTTTGTTGAAATGTCTTCCTTGTAACTTTTTATTAGCATGTCTTCGGCCTGCTTCTTTCCTGAGCCTATGGCTGCGGCTTTGTAACCGAGAAATGCTGCGTCTGGCTCTATCTCAAAAAGCCTTCTGTCGGTGTCTATTCCACCCACGAGCAGCGATATCCCATAAGGCCTTATGCCTCCGTACTGCGTCGCCATCTGCAGCTCCTCGGCAATCTCGCGCGTTATTGTTTCGACCGATTCGGTTTCGTCGTAGATCATCCTGTGGGACTGCGCCTTGTTGCGCATGACACTTATCATGTGCAAGCCGTCAGAGACGATGCCGCTATAAGTAACAGCTATATGCGAGTCTGCCCTGAATATCTTCTGCAGAGTACTAGGCACGGCAAGAGGTATTGCTATATTTCTGTGCGCAATAAGCACTACAGAATCTTCAGCCACTATGCCGAGCGAAGTCGCCCCCTTTCTGACGGCTTCTTTTGCATACTCTACTTGAAACAGCCTTCCTGTAGGATCGAACATGACCCCTCTGTCATACGCCTGTATGTTTGGATACATTCTATTCACCAAAATATTATGTTTAACACGATCGCGATTCGACTCATTTTCTGACGAGACACAGCAAAACCGCAAAGCCATAGGTATTGCAGAGATGCGGCCTTTAAACAGGCTGCGTCCTGGCGCACTTAGATTGAAGCCGAACACTGAATTTTGCACGGAGCTTGTGCCGCGTGCGAAGATTGAGGTTACCCCCAACTATACAGTAAGGATTAGTTTAAAATGATTTATTAATCTTGCGCTGCAAGCGCTTTACCTTGCACCAGAAGCCGCATCCTTCCCATCGAAAACGCTGCTCAGCTCGCTATGCGCAGAATCGTAGTATTTTCCCAGCGCCAGCAGCGTCCCGGAGCTTTTAAAAGTGTAGAAAAATGCGCTTTCTCCGCCAACCATCTTTGTCATGGCAAGCGCAGAGAGGACGCTGTCCTTTCCTTCAAGGGTGCATTTCAGCACGAAACGCCTGCCATCAAGGAACTTGACTATCTTAGGATGCGCGCTGCTGTAACCCAATTCGCCAAGGACGCCGAGCATCGAGGAGTAGAAGCCTTTCTCGAATGAGCTGCGCTCCGCTTCCCTTATGTCGCGCCATGCGGATACTAGTATATACCTGTGTTTTTCCTTCATGCTTTCCGCCTTATCTTGGCCTTTCAAGCAATGCTGCATTGAGTGCTATGGCTTTACGGGCCTGCAGCTCGCTGGCTGTTACGAGCTTGGCCAGCGCAAGGAGCTGTTCCCTTGAATTGAGATGCTGCTCAGATTGCGCGAAGCTCGCGATTGCTACGCTCGCCCCGCTGCGGTAGGCGTATGCGTACAGTTTTTGCATCATGCGGATCCTCCTTGCCCTTACGAAGCCGTAGGACGAGGTTATGCTGCTCAGGGGGAGGCATAGTATAGCCCCGGAATCCTTTACCCGAGAGACAAGGAAGCGGTCTATTTCGAGATTAAGGGGAATTATGAACCTCTTGTATTTTGCGAGCCTTGCCAGCTTCTTCAGGTTCTCTCCAACTATGGCATTTGCGCTTTCATCAGTGCTTTTTGAATCCGTGTATGAAACTGAAAAATCCTCTCCTGCCACAAAGAACGCCTTGAATCCCAAGAGCGAGCTGTACGCCTTCCCACTCTTGCATCCTTCCTGCAAAATATCATAAAAATCCAATTCAGCACCCTAATCGGAGTTCGCAGCCGCGCTTTCTCCGCCCTTTTCAGGATTTGGCGTCTTGCTATCCTCTCCAAAAAGCTCCTTCTCCAGCACCGACTGTATCTTTTTAGGAGGATAAAGCAGCTTTATGAGCTTGGTGTGGCCCCTTATGCCTGTGCCAGACTCGTAAGAAATGATAAGCCCCTGCATCTCAAGCTCGGAGAGGTATTTCCTGTACCAGCGCTCGCTCTTGCACTCCTTGTGCAGGCTCTCCGAAAGCGATTTGTACCTGCTATACACCTCTCCGCTAAACAGGTAGGTATCAGTGCCGTCTATAAGCTTCTTGTAGGTTCCGCCGCTGCTGCTTAGCAGGGAAAGGGAATAGAGAAGCAGCTTCTGGTGCTCAGGAAGCGTGGCTATGAGCTCGTATACGATCTCGCTCTCCGCGATCTTCAGAGAATCCTGCACTTCCTCTATGTTGATTGTGCTTATGTCCTTTTCCTCCGAAAGCTCTCCCGCCTTTGACAGCACCGTGAGCGAGAACCTGGCGTCTCCTCCCGCCTTTGCGGAAGAAGCGGCTATGAAGCGCAGCACTTCATCACTTATCGTATTAGGCTTGAAGCCGCGCGCTGCCCTGTCCTTCAATATAGCATAGAGCTCATTCGCATTGTACGGAGAGAAAACGAGCTCATTTTCATAAAGCGCGGAGAGGCTGCGCGGATCCAGCTCTTCCTTGAAAGATACCTTGTTTGAAATGCCTATTATCGACACGCCGCCTGCCTTTATGTCACTGTTTATTCTCGTAAGAGTATATACAAGGTCGTCTAGGTCCTTCACCATATCTATCTCGTCGAGCACTGCCACAAGTATCTTGCTGTCCTCCTCTATCCAAGAGGTCAGCTTTTCGTATAGGTCTACGGCTCCGTACCCGCGCTTGGCGTAAGTAGGGATATGATCAGAGATTATTTTATTGAGCACCCTGAAGCGCGAGTTGTAGATCCTGCAGTTTATGTAAGAGATTCTTGCGCGCGTGTTGGGCATCTTACTTACTTCTTCTATTACATAGCGGGTGCACGAAGTCTTGCCCGTGCCCGTCTTGCCATATATAAAAAGGTTCCTGCCCTTCATGCCCTTCAGCGCAGGCGCAATGCTCCTTTCTATGTTGTTAATCTCCTTTTCCCTGAACTGAAGTTTTTCTGGCACGTAATGCGGAGATAGCACTTCCCTGTCTGCGAAAATTTTCGATTCTGCAAGCAGCTCGCTAAGAGTGCGCATGTTACCTCCGCAATAGATTTGCCATATGTTATTTAAATTGTTTTTCCTTTCCGCCTTGTATTTGTCTTTGCTATGCCACACGACCCCAAAAAGAACAGAGAAATTTAGTTTTATATGCTTCCTGCATAGCCGGACTTCCTAAGCCATTCGACATCGAGCTTGCTGTACCTCCATACTATATCTCCGCGCGCGTTGCTTTGCACAACCCACGGCTTTACCAATACGATGTCGCCCTGCTTTATCCAAAATTGCCTCCTGAGCCTTCCGGGTATGGTGCATATCCTGTTATTGCCGTCGCTGCACTTCACCATGAAGTTAGTTGCGCCAGCGGCCTTCTCTACAAGACCCACCACCTCTCCCTCCATAGGCCTTTTGGTCTTGTATTCTATAGGGGCTCCCCTTCGCATGTCGTGAAAACGCGAATCTCTTTTTGCTATACAAACACCTTTTGCACTTCAAGTTCAGTAGCTTTTGACTGCATACCTCGCGCCGCAGGCCTCGCATACGAAATAAAGCATTCCGCGTCCAGCGCTTTCAAGATGCGAATCTGGTTTGTGGCACTCCTTGCATATTACATATGTATCGAAATATTTCTTTATTTTTGCGCTGATTTCGGAATCCGTAAACCTGCCGTTTATTATTATTCTCTGCTTTTCTAGGGACACCGGCACGCTCAGCTCCTTGCTAAGATACCTTGAGATATCGGAAGGATCACGCCTTGCCTTGTCAGCTATTACGGATATGTTGGTGAGTATCGTCTTGCTGCCTTCTGTTATGGTTTCTGCCTTAGGTACTACAAAGTCGATGTTCGCTGAAGGCAGGACTGATATCTTTGTATAGACTCGGTCAAGGAGCTTTTCATATTCATTGTCTTCCAATTCCGGCACCTGCATTGAATATAGAAGCCGAGGCACGGCTTCGCCTTAAATTTTCATTCGCACTTTGATAAGCTAAGTGCACAGATAAAGGACAGCGCAAATATATATATTTTGGCACTCTCGGCAAAAAGAATTCGCGCTGGCTTGCATGTTAAAGAGGTTCAGCCTACGGCTCCGAGCTTTGACATCTCAAGCCTTATCAGCCGATTGAACTCCAGCGAATATTCGAGTGGTATCTCCCTGAGGACATCGTCAAGGAAGCCTAATACTATAAGCGACCTGGACTCGTCTTCTGGTATGCCCCTGCTCATGAGATATGTGACTTGCTCTTCTGATATCTTGCCCACATATGCCTCATGCGAGAACGCTGATTTCTCTTCGAGTATTTCATTGTGCGGGTAGGTGTTGCTCTTTGAGTGGTCATCCAGTATAAGAGCGTCGCACTGCACTGACGCTTTTGAGTTGTAGGCGCCTGGATTGATCCTGAGAAGGCCGCGATATATTGATGTCCCTCCGTTTCCTGATATGCTTTTGGCTACAACCTTGCTGCTTGTCTCCGGTGCTGCATGTATTACCTTAGCGCCGCCCTCTTTCCAGACGTTTCCTATACCTAATGCCACGTTCAAATGGGAGGCGCTAGCGCCTCTGCCCCTCAAAACTGAAGAGGGATAAGTCATTGTTATCTTCGAGCCCAGAGAGCCCTGCACCCATTCCATCCTTCCCTCTTCTTCCACCCAAGCGCGCTTCGTAGGGCAGTTTATCACATTTTCGGACCAGTTCTGCACCGAAGTATATCTTACCCTGGCATGATCCTTCACATAAACCTCTACAATAGCAGCATGAAGAGAATCGGCGCTATACCTTGGCGCAGTGCAGCCTTCTATGTAATGGACTGATGCTCCATCCTCTGCGATTATAAGCGTTCTTTCGAACTGGCCTTCTCCGGAGAGGTTCATCCTGAAATAGGCTTGCACTGGAAGATCCAACACGACACCTCGCGGCACGTAGAGGAAAGAACCTCCGCTCCATACTGCAGTATTTAGCGCTGCGAACTTGTTATCTGAAAAAGGAATGATCCTGCCGAAATACGCTTTTATTATTTCCGGATGCTCCCTAAGAGCCGTATCCATATCGGTAAATATTACGCCTTTGTCCTGCCATTCGCGCCTGAGCCTCGAATATATTCCCTGCGATTCAAATTGCGCTACCGAGCCTGCAAGGTATTTCTTTTCCATCTCTGGGATGCCCAGCTTGTCGAAAGTCTCCTTTATTTCCTTTGGCACTTCGTCCCAATTGTTCACTTTCCTTTCGCTAGGCATGGTGTAGTACTTCAATTCATCGAATTTGAGCTCGGAAAGGTCTGCGCCCCATGTCGGCACCGGCTTCGAAAAGAACGCTTCCAATGCCCTGAGCCTTATATCTAACATCCACTGCGGCTCCGATTTTGAACGGGAAATTTCTTCCACGACCGCGCGCGACAGGCCCTTGCCCGTTTCATAAATTGGGGTTATGTCTGTAATGAAATCCTGTTTCTTTTGGTAGCTTGTTATGGCACTCAGATCTTTGCGTTCCTGCATAGCATCATACTGCGCATAAAATCGCGCTGCTCTTGCCTAATCTGACAAGATATTTATACGGAAGCGATCTAAAAGGGGAGGAGGATAAAAATTCTGCGGCTTACAATGGCATTCTTGCAGAAATGCGCATGGCCATGAAATCAGAAAATCAAAGCCTAAGGAGGTGCTCTTTTATCTTGGAATGGAATTCCTCTCCTTCTCCGGTTTTCCTTCTCTCCCCTTTGCTGTTGAAGAGGCTTATGCCGGCGGATTTGCAGGCTTCATCAAATCCTTCTCCGCGCGGCATGCTTCGCAGCGCATCCAATTCCTTCTTTGAAAAAGAGGCCGAATCAAGCACAAAATCTTCAAAGGCTTCATATGCGATCGGCACTACCTTCTTTGTTATATCTGCCATTGCCACGGCATACTGACGTATCTCGTATTGCGCGTGCGGATCAAGCCTGAGCGCAAGAAAATGGAACAAGTTATGAAGGTCTATCTTCCAATACCATTCAGTATAGTAGTTTACCGGAAGAAGTATCCTTGCAAGCTCCCTCGCAACCCCGGAGTTGATTGCGGAAGTATATGCCTCGTAAGCCGATTTAGATATTTCTTCCACAGAAGCAAGGAATTTTTCCACCTGCTCCTCCGGAAGTGCTGAAGTCATGTCCCTGCCCTGCTTGTTTGTAGATGACTGAGGCTTTACTATGTCTTTTGAAGGCACATAGAACTCGTCAGGCACTATAGAATATCTTGCAGAATATTCGTTCACGTTTGCCGTTCTATGCCTGATCCATTGCCTTGCCACGAACATGGGCATTCTTGCCAAAAACTTGAATTCTACCATCTCAAATGGAGTGGTATGCTGGTGCCTCATCAAATATCTTATGAGGCCTTTGTCCTCATTTACCGTCTTTGTGCCTTCACCATAAGAAACCCTTGCGGCTTGCACGATTGCACCGTCATTTCCCATATAGTCAACAAGCATTACGAATCCGTGATCCAGCACTGGAAATTTTAAGCCTATCAGCTTGTCGCCTTCATCTGAATGCGAGCGCTGCATCTTGGCATTTGCAGAATCATCTTTCCCTGATAGCTCTTTTGTGCTGTCCATCTTCACACCCTCAACATTCTTTTGATCACTGAAACGATTTCGGCGGATACTTCTTCTGTGCTTTTTGATGCATCCACTACCGAAAAATTTGGATATGAATTAACGGCGCTTAGATATTCCGCTCTTATGCGCTTCAAGGTATCTATCTTCTCAAAATAGGTACTTACTTCTCTAGAGCCCGTTATTCTTTTGAGTGCCGCTTCAGGCTCTATATCCATTAAGATTCCAACAGATACCAGTTCTAAGAAGGGCTTGTTTATTGTTTCAAGCCATTTCTTGTCAACGCCAAACGCTGCCCCGTATGCTATAGTTGAAAGCGCATACCTATCGCATATTCTTCGTTG
>JAKATY010000014.1 GCA_021827955.1 Microcaldota archaeon
TGCAACGGCGAGTTGCCGCAGTATGTGGCGCAGTTTAGAAGCGGTCCAGTATTAGAAAATATAACAATTAACAATGTACCATCAATAGCACCATCAACAGGAGATAGCTTCACTATTGCTATGTGGGTTGACCCTATCACAACATCAAATTTTGGCGGAGTTGCAGAATATGGTCCCGAATCCCAAATAGGTTGGGCGACAGAATTTTCACCTGATAGTAGTTATTGGTTACAATCAAACACATTAGCACCGGGGGGTACATGGACATTTATGACTGTTGAAGAGACTGTTGGTAGCTCGGCTTCAATATACTTAAATGGCGCTATGACGGCGTATACAACAAATTCTGCTATTCTTAGCGTGCAGTCAGCTGGAACTTACGTAATAGGATCTGCTCCATACTGCTGCCAATACGAAGGATATATTTCAAATGTCCAGATTTACAACACCTCTCTTTCGCAGCCAGAGATTCAAGCTCTTTACCAAGAAGGCATCGGAGGTGCACCGTTAGACCTGCAGAACCTTGTGGGTTGGTGGCCGCTCAACGGCAACGCAAATGACTATAGCGGCAATGTCAACAATGGCGTGCCTGGCAATTTTGTATTTACAAGCAACTGGTATTCTAGCTACACGCCTCCGTGATTTTAGTTTTGCAGAACGTTTCGATAAACTTTAAATCAGATATCTGATCGGTTTACCTGAATCTATTTTGCAAAAATCCTGGCATGGTTAACTTTCCTATTCAAAAAATTTGCACGAGGGCAAGTGCGCTTGAGAAAAGCAAGAACTTTCCATAAAAGCCTATCAGAAGCGGCACTCCCGCAATCGAGAGTATCAAAATCGAGCGTGGGGAGCGGCGCGCCTCTCAGCACTATCACATTACGAGAAGTATTTCCATTATCGCAACGAACGCAACTTTCTTGTTAATGCCAGAAAGCATGGTTGCGATAGGTTTATAAGGGTAAATTCCTCATGCCATAAAGTGCTTAAAAATAAGAAAGTGGTGAAATGTCGTTCGTAGATGATTTAAGGAAGGGCGTAGGCGTTGTGTTCAGCCCGCAGGAAAACGCAAGGAAAGGCATGAAGGTCGCAAATGCGCTTAGATTTTACTATGAATTCAGCCTGTTGCCTTTCATAGCTTTCATAATAATAGGCTCGCTTGTGGCGCACTTCGGCATTAGCCTGCCTTCTTACGCAACAATCTTGCCTATGCTTTACAATCCGGCATTCTCGGTTATAGCTATAGTAATAAGTGCTATAGTGCTCTTCTGGATCCTCGTGCCGATAGGCTTCTTCATTTCGGCAGCGATATACCAGGTGGTGGGCTACAACTTCTTGCATGCGTGGAAGGGCGACTTTTCAAAAACTTTTACGGCAGTTATGTTTGGACAGCTTCCTTTCGTATTGTTCTATTGGCTTATGCCCGTGCCCATACTTGGAGAGCTCGCATTGATGGTGCTTGCGGTGTGGAGCGTAGTGGTGCTCGTGATAGCGCTTTCTAGCATACAGATGCTCAGCAGGCTTGCGGCTGTAGGCGTTGTGTTTGTCTCAGTAGCGCTTGCTGTTATTGTGGCTATGCTGCTGTTTTCCATAATGGCTACACCCTTCTTTGCCCTTGGAGGCTCGCATCTGCTAGGAGGATACGGCAACAGCACCTTCGTGCCTATGATGAGGTAGTGGCTTTTAGATGAGAAGCAGCGATGCGGCAACACTTGTAAGGGTGGTGCTTGCTTTTATCATAGCATACATGATAATAGCAAAGCTTCTGCCGTGGCTTGCAGTGCTGCTTGTGGCGGTGGCATTCGTCTCTGACGGTGTTGACGGCTACCTTGCGATAAGAGCCGAAAGCGGTGGCAAGGTAGGCTTTGGCACTTACTTGAGATCCGCCCTTGGCGATTCCGCTGCAAGAAAGCTTGTGAAGCCCATAAAGGAAGGTATATCAAAGCACTTTCCATACGGGCCCAGGATCGATGTCGCAGGGGACAGGATAATGGAGTACGCATTCTGGCTGCTTTTCCTTTACACTTTCTTCGACAAGATCGGAGTGCTGGCGCTGTTCATAGTCCTAATTGTAGTAACAAGGCACGCTTTTGCGGATGCGCTGATGGCTGCCCGCGGCACTTCTTCGAAGATGAAAACAGGATTCGCGACAGCTGAACCCTCGTCCAACGCGAGCAGAGCCCTGATAAACGTGGTCAAGTTCCTTTCCTTTGCATACCTGATTCTCTTCTACGTGCTGAGCTATCCTGCGATCATAGAATACGCGCTCGTGGCGGTATTGTTCACAATCATAATGCTTAGAGGCGCTGCTGAGATATACGAAAGCACAAGGCAAGGATCTGAAGAGGGCTGACCGTGCGGCGCCATGCAACACAGTACAACGCGTCAAAAAGATAAGAAAAAGAAGCGGGCTCGCTTCAGCCGGTCCTGAACGCCCTGCCTTTTTGCGAGATAATTCCGTTGTAGAGAGGATTTGCTGAAACGGACTTGCTCGCCCTGTCTAGCAGTATTATCTCGTAGAACACCTTCTGGCCCGTAGAACCGACGAAATAGGAATTAAGGACTTCGCAGTTCCTGAACTTCCGGGCTGCCTTTTCCTCGGCGATCCTTTGCAGCGATTTTGCCCTTGAAAAGAAGCGTCCCGACTTCGAGGGTTTCCTGCCTCCATCAGGCTTTGAGCGCTTCCTCTTTCCCTTGTTCACTCTCACTCTTGCTATTATTACGCCCTGCATCGCCTTGTAGCCCAGGCTCCTTGCCCTGGCTATGTTCGTTGGCTTGTCAGCACGCATCACAACAGGCTCAGAACTCCATTTTACAAGGCGCTCTTTGTAAAGGCTGTCTCTGGAGCTATACTCATTCCTGAACGTCTTTGATATTTCTGCATATGATCCCATGATTACACCGATTTTGTTATTTATTCAAGTATTTTTACTGCTATGTAGTTAAAACCTTGCCATAACACGCTGCTTAAGGACTCCCACCTG
>JAKATY010000033.1 GCA_021827955.1 Microcaldota archaeon
TAAGACTTCCACAGCAGCATTTTCATTTGCATTTCCGCACCATACCCTGTCTATGCTTTTAGCATCATTTTACAAAAGCTCTATGAAAATACTGATATTTAAACCTTTTGTGCTAAAAGGCTTTGTAGGAATAATCCCACTAAACCGACAGAATAATGATTAAAACGACATTTATTCGAACTTACAGGGATGTGCTTCAAATTCTGCGTCTAACTCTTCTATATAAAGCCTAAAGGGATCGGGAGTTAAACCTAAAGTAGTTTTATAGACTGAGGGATCTCTTTGTTTAAGAAGTCCGATTACTTCCTTTGCCTCTAAAATCAGGAAGGGGATACTTTCTGCCTTAAATCTTTTTCCAGGTTTCTTGTAGAAGAGCATTGTTTCTTTTATAAAATTATTTTTTTCTCCTGGGTTTGCAATAACAACGGGGTCGTATTTAGAGAATTGATACATATCATTAGCTATTGCTATTGTAGGTCCATTTCCAGTTAATTTATTTATATCTGGTTCGTCTCGTACCTTGAGAACCGATCTAAAAATTGTAATAAGGTTTTCTGCCCCTACTGTTGGCAAACCGCTTTCTTCAAATATTTTGTTAAAACTCTTAATGCTCTTATCTGATGTAGATGCACTATAATCTTCATCTGGTAGCCAAGATTGTTTCTCTATGATAAAAGTAGATATAAATCTGGTATAGCAGAGTTGCAGCCAGTTTTTCTTTTCATATTCGCCTTTAATATAAAATCTAAATGTGTCGTGGAAAAAGGTATGTGGCAAAACTAAAGCAATATTATCTTTATGGAGCTTTCGTTTCCAATAAGGAATCTTTCTTGCTTTATCTTTGCCCATAGAATCAGCTTAATTTTAGAATTAATTATTGACTCTTTTTAGCTTCGTCAATAATAAATTCTAATGGATCTCCTTTGACCACTTTTATATCGAGATCAGGAACAGAATGATGTACTGAAGATCTCACGATAACCAAGTCATTGTCTTTGAATCCCTTTTTCAAGGCTAATTCTTTTACTGCACCGTATAGTGCCTTTACTCTTTTTACTCTTATTGAAGGAGTAGCTTCACCTTTTGCCATCTTCACACCAGCTATATTATCTATAGGAACTTCTAAATATTTAACCTTTTACTTTACCTTTCGGTTTCTGAAACCTTACTATTGCTTTTCTCTTTTCTTGGTTTATTCTAATAAGGGCTTTTACACCCCGGGCCATAGATTTGGTTGGACGGATTATTCCGGCAACTTAACCATTAATCCGACCGATTTAGATTATTCCTACAAAGCCGTGCTAAAAGCCTGTCCAATGCGCGCTTCGGCGCATCAGGGCTCCCTGCCCTTGGCCTCGAATGAATCAATGATCTCCATCACAAGCATCTTTGCCTTCGGTGCATCAGGTATGGGCACGCGCTGTATGCCCACCTCGACTACTCCCTTGTCGTCATACGATTTGACAACCACTCCTGCACCTCTGTCCATCAGTTCGGTGACCTGGTAGTAGAAATGGCTGAACATATGCCTCCTGATGTCGTCCTCCAATTCGCGCGTGTTCCTGTCCCCCGCTGATATCCTGCCATATAATGTGTGGCGCGAGACGTAGTTTATCTCAGCATAGCGCAGCAAACCGCCAAGGGGCATGTCATGGTTGTAATATATGGACACGGCGACAGGCCTCGCGGCATCAACCAGCCTGAGGAAAAGCAATATTGCAGGATCATCACCATATCTATCCAAGACCCTGAGCGATTCCTCGACCGGCATGTTCTTGCCTACCCGTTCCGCCTGGAAGAAACGTGTCCTACCGTACGGGCTGTGGCCCGATATGCACATCAGGGGTATGCTTTCGCTTACCCCGAGGCTGAATGCATGAACGAACGCATTGAAGGCGGACTTTGTGCCTGTTAATGACGGGAATTCGCTGCCGAATATGTGCTTCTCCATCTCTGCTTCCTCATCCTTTATCATCTTGCTCCTCATCTCTGCATTCATCTTGGCTACAGAGAGTAATTTGCTGAAGAGCTCTACCCTCTCCTCCACATAGTCTACAAACAGATCAAGGTCCGAAGAGAAGCGGTCATACAGCTTTGGCATGTCTATCGAAACTGCATTCAATGAAATCTTTGCATCACTGCTGCCAGAGGCCCTACGCGGAATAGACTTTATCGCCTCAAGCCTCACGGAGCTGCTGTTCTCCAGCCTGCGCATCTGCTTCTCAAGGTCGAGTATTTCCGTGCGCGCATAAGCGATCTTGCCGCTGAATTCCGACACTGTGTTCAGTGCGTCATTGCGTATGTCTGCGCTGCTGCAGTTGCTGAAATATTTGGAGAACGATGACACAGAGATAGCGATTTCACCAACCCTATCGGCAAGCGAATGCATGTTCGATACATACTGCTTGTTATACAGGAGTGTATTCATCTGAACGACCAGTTAATATGCTACCATAAATATTTATAACTGGCGAAGTCAGACAACCATGCAAGGCTCAAATGCATTCATATGCATGCGATGTCCTTGAACGAATGCAGCTGCCTTCCAACTTCATCATCCGAATTGAACACCACTACCTCAATCTTGTTCCTTTCTGCCGATCCGAGAAGCTTCTGCGTACTCGGCTCGCTTAGGGCGCTATCGTTTACCAGCACTGCCTTGGCTTCATAACCCGATACTGCATTGCTTACATTTTCAATTCCGTATTTGGAGCTGCCCGAAGCCAGCCCCTTGAGGAATTCCTCCATAAGCATGAATTCTTTTCTTATCGCTTCACCATGGAGCACCTTGGCTACGTCCTCGCTCTTTATGAGTTCATAAACGCCTGAGCGTTCCACGTTGCTTATGTTGAAATAGAGCAACTTCTTGCTCACTTT
>JAKATY010000066.1 GCA_021827955.1 Microcaldota archaeon
GACATCGACGATCTTGTAAAAGGACAGGAAGAGCGGGAGAGCAGGGAGGAGAATAGTGCGCCAGAAGAGCGACCAAAAGACAAGCTATATGTCGGTACCGTGGAGAATTATTTTTCAAAATTGAAAGTGGTTGCGGTAAAGCTCGAGGCGGATTTGTCTGTGGGCGACGTGATAGAAATAGGCGATGAGTACAACGCAGTAAGGCAAAAGGTCGAGAGCATGCAGATAGACAGGGAAAACGTTGAACAGGCACACGCAGGCGATTCTGTGGGGATACTTACCCGCTGCCCTGTTGAATCTGGTACGGCGGTTTACAGGATTACCCGTATTTTGCAACAGTTTTAACCCCGCGTTTCTACTTTGGAAAAAACGCAATTTATATTACCTCTGACATCTTCCCATGAATAAATCTTGTGGGATTCCTCATGGTTTCAAGGTTCGTTTCAATCGTTGGAATCATTACACCATCTGTGTTCATCAATCTACACCGATCCAAAAGTAATACGATGCAGCTTTGCATATTTAGTCGTGCTAAGTTATTTATATCTTATAAGGAGCAAATATTAACTGATTAAAGTGGCTGGCATTAAAGAGGCTGAAAAAAAGAAAAGGGAGGCGGCAGACACGGAGGAAGCGCATTACAAATTGTACGGCAAGCCGTATCACGAAGCAAAATACGGAGAAGAGATCTGCCCGATATGCAAGAGCAGGATAGATGAGCTTGGCTATTGCGCTTGCGGAGCGGGAGGAAACTAAGATATTACCTGCTTGTTTTATACCGCTTTTTCGAGTAGCAGCCTGCTCACATCCGAGATTGCGACCCCGTCAAGTGCGACTTCCTGGACTGAAGGAGGGTTCTCCAAATAATCAGGAATGTCCTCCTTTATCCTTTCTTCATACGGCTGCACTAAATTATTCTCGTAAAAAATACCGATAGGGATTTTTTCCTGCTCATACGCCTTTGCGATCGCCGCGGTCATCTTTGCCACGGTCTCCGACTCATCCTTTACCTCATAATCAATCTCAAGCGGATATACGCGAGACTTATACCGGTCGTTGGTGTTTATGTCGTTGTATGTAGGGCACGGCTGGAGAAGATCTATGAACGAGGTGCCCTTGTGCTTTATGGCTTTTTTTATTATTTCCTTAGTGGTCTGGACATCATACGCGAACGCACGCGCAACGAAAGTGTAGCCGGAGGATATAGCCAATACTATTGGATTTAATGGATCATT
Organism: Microcaldota archaeon; assembly: GCA_021827955.1. Classification (GTDB taxonomy): domain Archaea; phylum Micrarchaeota; class Micrarchaeia; order Micrarchaeales; family Micrarchaeaceae; genus JAKATY01. The sequence goes on from JAKATY010000066.1 coordinate 1,236, forward strand.
GATATTGGGTTTTGGAAGCGATTTTGTCTTCTCTCCTCTTTTCAAGGTGGGTGATGCCTGCCCTTTTGTAAGGCCGTAGACCCCGTTGTCGTGAACTATCAGCGTCATGCTCAGATTCCTTCTCCCCGCGCTCACAAAATGGCCCACCCCTATGCCGAACGTATCTCCGTCTCCGGCATCTATTACCACATTGAGAAGGGGGTTCGCAATCTTTATGCCGGTTGCAAACGCTATGGCCCTGCCATGCAAAGTATGCACACCCGAAATCTTCTCGCTAACGAAATGCGGCACCTTTCCAGAGCAGCCTATTCCTGATACAAGAACGCTGTTCTCATAGCTCATGCCGTTTTCCTTTATCGCAAGCTCAAGAGAGCGCAGTATGCCAAAGTTGCCGCATCCCACGCACCAATCGTTGAATTCAAAACTTTCATCTGCCGCCATCCAAAACCACCTTCTTCGTCCCTTTCGAAATTATCTCCATCACCGCATTTGCTATCTCGTCGCGGGTTATTGCGCGCCCGGTCCATTTTAGCACGTAATGCTCTGGCATTATGCCCGTATTCTCGGTGAGTATGCTGCCCGCTTGTGCATTGTAATTGCTTTCTATGTCTATTATCTTGGTGCCCTCAAGCAGCGTGCTCACCATCTTCGAAGGATAAGGGCTGAATATTTTTACTTGTACAATCTTGGCGCTTATGCCTTCTTTCTCGAGGTATTCGAGCGCATCTATTGCAGCGCCAGTCGTTGCACCCCAGACAAGAAGCGTTATCTTCGCGTCATCTTTGCCGAAAACCCTTACCCTTGCCTCTTGCGGTATCTCAGAGTCCGCTGTATCGAGTTTTTTGAGCCTCTTCTCGTACATCGCCTTTCTGTTTGCCGAGTTTTCCGTTATGTGGCCGTACTCGTTGTGCTCATCCCCTGTATAAAACATCCTCGCCTTGCCAAGAAAAGCCCGTGGAGATATGCCATCAGCGCTGAATTCGAACCTTTTGTACGCTTCTCCTGCTGCCTCCGCAAGCTTGCCTCTGTCTATCTTCGCCTCTGCACTGAATTCCAAAAGGTTTGCTGTATAATAGGAATTGGCAAGTATCTTCTCTATGATATGTATGGTAGGGGTTTGGTACCTTTCAGCAAAATTTAGCGCTTCTATCGCATCGCCGTAGATCTCACTCCCGCTGCCCGAAGCTATCACTATGTGTGGAAACTCCCCGTGACCGGCATTGACCGCGAACTTTAGATCGCTTTGACCGCTTCTAGTAGGCAAGCCCGTAGCAGGAGCGCCTCTCATGTAATAGGTTATTACTACGGGCACCTCGTTCATTCCTGCCCAGCTTATGCCTTCAGACATAAGTGAAAACCCCGGACCAGAAGTAGCGGTAGCGGAACGTGATCCCGTAAGCGCCGCGCCAACTGCCGCATTTATCGCCGCGAGTTCATCTTCGGTCTGCAGCACTACCACGCCGCCGCCTTTGCCGCTTTTGCTTGATTTTATTATCTGGTGTGCCTCTATATATGTACTTTCATCCGCAGCAGGGGTTATCGGGTAATATGACTGAAAGCGCAGGCCACCGGCAATTTTGCCTATGGCAGACAGAGTATTGCCGTCAAGTATCATGCGCT
>JAKATY010000027.1 GCA_021827955.1 Microcaldota archaeon
AAATTTCTCAAATTTTTCAGGTTCAGATTTTGCAACGGCCATGTATATGGATTCGAGATCCTGCTGCGTAAGGCCCAGCATTTCAGAAATCTGCGCAACTTTGCCTCCGCGCAGAAGCGCGGCTGCCTTATCCGTGCTTTCTATGGCCTCTGAATCATGATCCTTTTTCTGCATGTCTTTATCCACAAAAATACCGCATCCTATTTGCCTTTCCAAATACTTATAGATTTCGCTGCGCTTCCTGGTTGCAAGCAATGCATGGTTCTTGGCTAGTTTTGCTGCGCCATCGAAAAGTGCCATAAAATAAAGGCGCTATGCGCTCCAGCGCAACTTATTTAAACTTATTCGAGCAACAATATCTTGCCAAACGGTAACAGGGGCAAGGAAACGCCCGATCCCATTCCGAACTCGGAAGCTAAGCTTGCCCACGACGTGTTCATACTGGCCTCCCGGCCGGAAAAGCATGTTGCTGTTTGGCGTTCTATTTATCTTTCCGCAAAATAACAGCAGGATTTCTTTTTACTGCTTTATTGATTCAAGTAATTGCGTTTTCATGTTTTGCTTAAATACCTTTTGCAGCTTTAAACTCTAACAGGTGAGAGGTTGGGAGGTGGAGCTGAAGGTGACGGCAAAACCCAAAGTTTTAATATACTGTCAATAGCCGATTTGGGCGGTGCAACTATTTATGAAAGCAGCGATAATCTTATAGGGCTTGCAAGGTACATAAGAAAGCAGGATCCGGGCAAGAAACCCGACATTCTTTTTATAGGCGGGGGCTTAATCCCTTTTTTCCCGCGGCGCGGATCTAACAGGAGCAACGATTACCTAGACGCCATACGTTCGGGATTGAAGTCTGTGCGCGATGCCGCTGCAGCCATGAAGCCCCATACCGAAAGGCTTCTTCGCGCGATGCCGGAAAACGCCGTAATAATATATACTTTGGGAGAGCAGGACACGAGGAATATAGACGAGTATATAAGGGAAATAGGCCTCGACTTCAAATCGAAAAAGAGGGGCATAGAAAATAGGATGCAGACTGAAATTTCTTTTATAATGGGCAGGAAAAGCATCATCTCGACAACAGAAGCTTCGATAGCTGTGTTGCGCGAAGACCTCAAAAACAAGCAGCTAAGCAACGAGGAGCGCAGCTCCATGCAGAAGGAGCTGAAGAACGCCATAATAAAGGCAAGGATAAACAAGGAGGAACTCAAGGAGGCGCAATATAAACTCAAACTCATAAACCAGCTTTACGCTTTGAAGCTTTCAGGCTCAAACAAAGAAGCGCTGAACCGGACATTCCACAAGAAGATGGAGCAGCTCAAGGAGATACGCAAGGAGCTCAGCGAGCTAAAGTCCGGAGACGGCGAATACGAGGAGGTTGCAAGCAGGGCAAAGAAAGTTGCAAATGAGATAAGGATGCTCAGCAACAGGCTTTCCGACATAGGCGAATCGGAAAAGATCAAGAAAAACAACGAATCAAATGCCCAAATAGATATATTCATACACAACTCCCTGACGCCAAAGGATTCGCACGATATCATAACCGAGCTTGCAAAGTTCACCTATCTCTCCGAGCTTAAGGACGCTTTTGGAAGGAAGAGGAAGGTCCACATACAGTCAAACATGCTTGAGGTGCACGAGGCCAAAAAAGGCCCTCTCAGCTTCAACATAATAACCGCATACGACCTTGATGTCGCGCACCTTTCAACAAGAAAGAGCACGAGCAACGACCATGTTGCAGATGTGCTGAACAAGCTGTATGTGAACGGCGCAATCTCCGGAAAGAATCTCGAGGCAAAGCCGCTGAACGTGCTGCTTACCGCAAAGAAGAACTTTACCTCCTTCTCAATAGACCCTCTTTTGAACAATTCGAACTCCGCCCTGGTCTCTTTGTCGCAAGGGCCGTTCTGGGACATAAGGAAAGGCATAGCTGCGGCATGGGAGAAGGGCATAAACACCAAGGAGACGCAGACAGTGCAGAAGGTTTACCTTAGTTCTGGAGCTTCTCAACTGGCGATTTCTGATCGCGGCCCGCGGTGGAGCATGCTCAGCAATGAATACCTTTCGTATATGCGCGGCTTGGATGACAAGGAGGAGGACAGGAAGATGAAGCAGCGCATCGCCGAGCTTGAGGCAAAGGGCGGCAAGAAGGAGGTCAAATCACCGGTTGAGCACAACGGCAACGGAATAGAGCACAATCCTGTGCTCGACAAAATAGTGCGGCTGAACAAAAGGTTCTCCGAGATGAACCAGGAGGATTTCTCCAAAGAAATAAAGTCCCAGGACTATATCCTTCCATATCGCGATACAGACCTCAAAAGCGAATACAAGCCAGTTGCGCTTTCGATAGCGGCTTTTTCCGACGGGCATATGGGAAGCCATAGCCTGCTCAAGGTTCTTTCCGCTTCAATAGACGACGCCCTGAAGCGCAAGCCACAGGTGCTGGCGCTGCTCGGAGACATGATAGAGGGCTTCCTGAACGACTATTCCGAGGTCATGCGATACGGAATGGAGTACGACTTTCCCGAAAAGTACGAGAAGGCTCTTTCTGAAATCGGCGTGCCGAAAGAGAAGAGGGCTCAGATGGTATCAGAGAAGCTCAAGGAAAAACTCATGGACGTGAGGTACAATGCCGATGAACAGCCTAGAATAGTGATGGAGAAATTCACGGCTCTGGTATACGATGTGATCTCTCGCGAAGGCGCCATATATATAATTGCCGGAAACCATGACAACAAGAGCGGCAACGAGGGCAGCAAGTGGCACAGGGACGAAGCGGTATCGTTGTCTGGCCACGTGAAGACCTTCCTGGATGGGATAGTCACACAGTTAAAGCGGAATGAGATATATCTCGAGTCCAAGTACAATGCAGCTTCCGATGAGGCGATGAAGAAAGCGTACTCCGAATTGATGAAAGAGAACGTCGAGCGCATCAAAATCTTTGAAAAGGGGAAGGACAAGGTAATAGCCATAAGCGGATCGGATTACGGCGCTGATGAAAGGGTGATAAACGGCGTGCCCATAATGTTAAGCCACGAGATGGGATGGGCCAGCGAGAGCAGCATGCTCAATTTTGTGGAAAGAAAGCAGACCAAAGCGGTGCTTGCCATGGCAGGCCACGATCATATACTTACTGCAGCTTATGCCGGAGGCAAGCTCTTGCTTAAGGTGCAGAGCAACCAGGATTCGCGCGACAACCCGTACACGAAGAGGATACCTACTCCTATAGGGGATTTCATCAACGGCTATTCGCTGCTCGACATAGAGGTGAACAAGAAGAGCAATTCCATATTCAAGTTCGAGCTGCAGCCTGTCCTTGGCAGCAGCCTGCTTCGCACGAAGGAGTCGCTCGAGGAGAGGGCAATCGATGAAAAGGTCCGCAGCAAGCTCCTCAACGTAAACGTCTGAACGGAATGAAAGCCGAAAGGATCTCGGCAGGCGCGCGCGGAGTGCCGGCAGCGATTTCTGCGACGCGTTTCAAAGGAGCGCCGCAACGGTCGTGGTGTTTGTATAATAGAGGTAAATTCGCTGGTCAAAAAGTTCGGAAAGGTCACGGCGGTTTCTCACGCTACCGCAAAGTTCGGCAAAGGCATCAGCATAATAACGGGCCCGAACGGAGCCGGGAAAAGCACCCTTCTCCGTTGCATAGACGGGCTTTACAGGCCAGATTCCGGCACCGTGCGCGTCGAGGGCAAGGATCCGTACATTGACGAAAGCTCAAGGTACTCGATGTCGCTGCTCACCGACAACTACTCGCTCTACGACAATCTAACAGTCATGCAGAACCTCCTGTTCTTCGGCAAGCTTTACAGGATAGGCGCGCAGGAGGCAGGGCGCCGTTCGATGGAGCTGCTTAAGCTTTTCGATGCGCAGCAGTTCGCGCAAGCAAAAGTATACTCATTGAGCAGAGGCACAAAGCAGAAGATAGCGCTGTGCAGATCCCTTCTTGGAAATCCGAAGGTCCTCCTGCTCGATGAGCCCACCGCATTCCTGGATCCGAAGGCTTCTTCCTCTGTGCGCAAGCTTCTTGAACATATGGCTTCGGAAGGCAAGACCGTAATATTCGTTACCCAGAAGGTCGACGAGATACCAAAATTCAACGCCAGGCTTCTCTTCCTGAAAGGAGGCAGGATCGTAAAGGACACCACGACATACGCCTTCTACAGGGAGATGGCAAGGGGCGCGATAGTGGAGATAAGGCTTTCCTCCCCTATATCAGAAAGGCTCGCAAAGTCCGTTCCCGGATTCTATTCGTCTAACGGCAAGAGCCCTACAGCCATATCAGTGAGGATAAACTCGTACAAGGATATAAACTCCGCAATAGCGTACCTTTCGGCAAGGGGTGCTTACGTGCTTGAAGTCGACTATACGGAAAGCATAGTAGAAAAGTTTTCATAGGTGCTTTAATGGAGCTGGGCAATTCGCTTGCAATAGCAATGAAGGACATGCGCGAAGTCTTTACCAGCGTGTCCATATTCGGGCCCATGCTCGGCGTGCCCCTCTTCTTCGCGCTCTTTCTTCCGGTGCTCACCTTCTACGTCTCTGCGCATGCGGCGCCAGCACTCGCGAGCAGGCTGTTCAGCATAGCGCTTCCTGTTGCAGCGAGCTCGGCAAAGTCCATAAACAGCGCAAGCTTCATGGCGTTCTTCTCCATATACGTGCTCGGGCCCATATTCCTTACCATGCCCATACTCACCGCTTCGGTGATAGCTGCGGACAGCTTTGTGGGAGAGAAGGAAAGGAAAACGGCAGAGGCCCTGTTCTCGACTCCTGTAAAGAACTCTGAGCTCCTGCTAGGCAAGATGCTCGCATCACTATTGCCCACTATACTTCTCACTCTCGGGGTTTTTGCTATCTACGGCGCCATAACAGATTACCTTTCCTTCTCCTCTTTCGGGGTTTACGTGCTGCCGACCTTGCCCTGGCTCATGCTGCTTCTTATAAGCCCATTTCTTGCCATAGTCACGATAGGCATAGTGATCATAGTCTCCTCCCACGTGAAAGGCACCAAGGAGGCGCAGCAGATCAGCACTCTTCTCGTGCTGCCCGTGCTGATACTTCCGTTCGCTTCCATTACCGGATTCGCGCTTCTTACCGCAAGCCTGCTTTTCTACATCGCGCTCCTGCTTGCCGCGATAGGAGCGATTGTCGTTTATGCCAGCATACGCACTTTCAACAAGGAAGCCATAATCTAACCGTGCGGAGTGAAAAATCTTGTAGAAAAGGTATATATATCTCAACGGCAACCAAAATAGAACAATGGAGGTGCAAAAAATGTCCAACCAAAGCTATAGCTTGGATGAAAAGTGGCTAAGGTCAAAGGAAAAAACCGATGTCCACATGGCTTACTATGTGGACGCGCTGCGCAACATAATCACGAGGCTCAACGATCCAGGATTCTCGATTTCGGCAACGTATGATATAATATCTGAAACAACGCGCGAAATCAGGTGCAATTCTCCAGAATTGCTGGAAAGAAAGGTAGACGATTACATAGAAGACAGAGAGATAAAGACGGTAGGGGACGTGATAGACGCCTTGGAGCTCAAGGTAAATCCGCAGGAGAACGTAGAGGATCCGGCAGTGTACGATCTGGTAACTCTCCTTCTTTCGGCACTTGAATTTTGAGCCGCAGCTACCAGCTTGCGGCTGTTATCCTAACTTTTTCAACCGCTATAGGCTTTATGAATACGGGGCTTGGGTCATCCCATCCAACCGCCTGAACGGTTTCTCCTCCTTCTGCTCTCATCCTTTTGAGCATGCCTTCCATGCTGTCGCTTATCCTTATGCCTATGCCGATGCTCTCCTTGCCCATGTTCTTTATCGCCTTCTCTATGCTGCCTCTTTTTATTATGAAGGCGGAGTCCCGTGGAACGGTTGAGAATTCCCCTGTCTGGTAATTCTTGAACCGCGTGTACCACGTGTTCGTAATCAGCACGCCGCGGTCTATGCTTGCGACAAGCTTGTCGAAGCTTGCATAGCTCTTTTTGTGCTTGAGCACGATGTTGCTCGGCTGCGGGTCAAGAAGGCCGGCGCTGCCCGTGGTCTTGGTCTTGTACTTTCTCGCTGTTGAAGTGTTATGCAGATAGCTCTTGAGCACCCCGTTTTCTATTATAGCTGTCTTTCTGGAAGGCACGCCCTCCTCGTCGAACGAATAGGAGCCAAGCCCCTCCTCTATCGTGGCGTCGTCAAGCACCGACACCTGCTTTGAGGCGACGAGCTTGCCTTTCTTGCCGGCAAGGAAGGAAAAGCCGCTCTCAACGCTCCCAATCGAAGCGGAATCTCCCACTCCTGCGATAAGCTCTCCCGCCGCGAGGGGCATGTAAAGTATCTCGTATTCGCCGTCCTCCAGCCTTGACTCTTCCCTTGCTGCATTGAGGAATGCTGAAGCTTCCTCTCCCGTTTTCCTGAAATCAAGCCTGTTCAGGCTTCTCGAAGCCCTTATGGCCTGGCCGGTGAGGCTTCTATCTCCGAAAGCCCTCAGCGACAGCTTTATGGCCGTGCTCTTGTCCTCGGCTTCGATCCCTCCGCTTGTGATTATCTCTTCCTTTGCCTTGTATATCGAAAGCATGCCGTGCACTTTTGCGGCTCCGTTGCCTGACGCTGCCGCTATTGCGGAATCTATGCCGTCATTTATCCTGCCCGCATCAGCATCCCACAGCTTGCGGTCGAAGTTCCTTCCCTTTGCATACTTGAACTTGCCGCTCGCTATGCCGTAATAGTCCTCCTTCTTCTCAACGTAGTGGAGCATGGAGCTTATCTCCTTTGCCTTCGCCTCGATGGACCTTTCCCTGAAGTCGTTGAGGTAAGTTGCCATGACCTTCTTGTCCTTGGCAAGGAAAATGCTTGCAATCATGTCACGCGATCCTGTTACTGATTCGCTCCTGCCCTCGTATATCTTGACAAAAGTGGTATAGCCCTCGCTCACGTTTACAACGAGATCGTCGACCTCGCTTTTCAGAATGTTGAAAATTTTCCTTGCTTCACCGCTCATCTGATCTACCTCTTCGCGTTGCCCCTCTTGTCAAATTTCAGCAGGACATCGGGCCCTCCCATAAGCACGGGCACGCCCTGTTCCGGCTCTCCCTTGCCGCATGTCCCTGCATAGAGCACGAAATCCCTGCTCTTGAGCTCCACCGCCGACCAGAAGTCAAGAGTTCTTGTTTCAAGGACGAAATTCTTCACGGGCTTTCCGATCCTGCCGTTTTCTATCAGATAGGCCTCGTTGCCCTGGTATCTCGAAAAGCTCCTTGTATCATCTATGTTCCACTCCGTGAAGTTCTTGACGTATATCCCATTCTTTGCTTCTTCTATGAGTTCGTCCAAGTCAGCTTTTCCAGGAGTCAGGTAGGTATTTGCCATCCTTATTATCGGCTCGAATCCAACCGCCGTGCTCCTTGCCGAGCCGTTGCTCTCAGTTTTAAGGGCGTAGGCGCTCTGCCTGTTGTGCAGCAGCTCGTTTTGCATCCCGTTTTCAACTATTGTCCTGTTCCTGGCTTGCACGCCTTCGTCATCGTAAAGGTAGAAGCCGTAGCTGTTCTTGATGGTCGGATCGTCGCATATCGTAACCTCCTTGCTCCCTATCCTCATTCCAAGGTTTTCCGGGGTAACATAGCTTGTCCCTGCCTGCGCCGCCTCCCTTCCAAGAACCCTGTCCGCTTCATTAGGATGGCCTACGCTTTCGTGCACCGCTATTCCTGCTATTTCAGAAGATATTACGACGTTGCTGAAGCTCTCGCGCGTGTTTATGCCGTTGTCTATTACCTTTTTCATGTTTTTTGCGTCTTCCAGCGCCTTCTCGTCAAGCTTTGCCCTTTCAAAGTATTCTATTCCATCCGCCGCGCCGAACTGTATGTTCCTCTGGCGCCGCTCCCCCTTGCTTTCAACAGTCACGGTCATGAAGCCGTCAGAGTAAGGGATTGTGCTTTCTATCACGCTGCCCTCGCTGTTCATGTAATACCGTGAAACGATCGAGAAGCCCGCGGTCACGAACCTTGATTTTATCGGAGCGTATTTCGAAATGTCGCGGTCGAGCCTTGTAATAAAGTTCTGAAGCTCCCTGGAGTCGTATCTTCCATACTTTACCTTATACTCTGCTGAAGTCCTCTCCCTGGAGATCTCCATTCCTGTTGGCCCTTCTCCCCTTAGCAGCATATTCGATTCCATGAGCCTTTCCAGGCTATCCTTGTCTGGCTGGTTGGTGCTCAGGGAATAGATGTAGCCTCCGTTGAGGAACCTTACCCGCAGGCCCTGGCTCTCGGCGATCACCGCGCCAGACATCACGCTGTTCTTTATCGTGTAGCTCTCTCCCCTGCTGCTCTCAAAAGTAGCCTCTGCGTAATCGGCGCCCATGCTCGTGGCCTTGCGGATTGCATAATCCACAAGCTCCTTCTTCTCATCGATCAGGCCTTTCCTCATCCTATCAAACCGCAATGCATGCCCTGCAGCATTTGCATGGTATTCTCTGCTATTTATTAAATACCTTTTACGGGTTTGGGTTAATTTCTGTAAACGCCTTTGACCTCAATTAAAAAGGCTCTTTGGCCGATTTGGCCAAATTCGCACTGCCGCTTGACTAGAAATAGAACGCAGGAGCGCAAAGTGCTCAGCCTTGATTCCTTGTGCCACTGCACGAGCCTTGACTTTCTCTTCAATTCATTGTATATATCTGCCCCGATTCTCTCATTGCCCCATTTGCACTCTGTAAACGAGAGAGAGGAGTATTAAATATCTTATAATATTAGATATTTTATTAATACTTTATAAATTGGCAATCCGCTCAAGCCTCGTTTATTATGTAGAATGATCCCCTGGTTTTGCCTATTCTTTTCAGCAGCCCAGCATCAACCATGCCAGCTATATCTGAAATTGCGGTAGGTATTGATACTAGGTTGATCTTTGCATACTCCTTTGCGGTTATTCTGCCCTTTCTTCTTATTTCCTCTATTCCACGCCTCTGCCTTTCATTTAGCGTGCTTAAGTCAAGCCTCTTGCCGAGCTTGTTGTACAGGGTAAGTATCAGGAATGGACCTGAAATGCTATACTCAGGTGGCGGCATTCCTGCCTCGGACATAAGCTTTTTAATCATAGGAATGCCAGTGGCCATGCCTTCCATGTAACGCATGTCGCGCATCAGCTGGTATATTAGCGGATTTCTTTTCACCGATATGCCGGAATCCATTTTCCCTATATCTATGCCTTCTGGAGGCTTGCCAGGATTTATAAATTCCACCCTATTGCTGAATATGCGTATTTGTATTGCGTCTGCGCTGAAGTAATCCCTGTGCGCTACCGCGTTCACTATTGCCTCCCTTATCACCCTTTCCGGGTATTCTGGCACCTCTATGCGTTGCAATCCCTTGACTTCGTACATTGACCTGGTGTTCTTCTTTATGAACTTCATCGCCTCTTCGACGTTTTCCAGTATTGCCATGTGAAAGTCGGCCTTGTCAAGTATCTCACTCGATGCATCGTGGCCAGAAAAGCTTGCAAGCCTGATCTCGTTTTGCTTGAAGAACGCGAATGGATCCTTGCCAAAGAAAAGCAAGGCAGCATTTGTCAACTGAAATCTGCCTTGGCGCATCCGTGCAACCCCTAGGTTTAGAAGCACACCTTCCATATTCCTGCTCAGAACTTCTCTCTGATTAGATCTCCTTTCCATAAATTTCTCTAGCTTGCCTTTGTCTATATCTTCTATCGTTGCATTTTCGCAGACCTGGCCGTCGAAATAAAGCATGTTCCTGCTTGCCAAGAATTCCCTGAGCTGCCCTCCATCAAGCTTGTTTGTTACGCTTCCATGCCTGTAATAAACAATACCTTTGTAGGTACAAATGCCCTCCAGCTTGCTTATTCTTACTACTAGTATATTCTTGCCTTCCTCTACTTTCCTTTCTATGCTGTGTGTAGGTATAGGACTTACCGCCCTTATGCTATTTTCGATCTTTTGTTCCACCATATCCAATTCTTTATCGCTTATGCCTACTATGCTGCCCTCTTTCCTTACGCCTATTACTATCTCTCCGCCTTCTGTATTTGCAAATGCTGCCGCTGTTTCTGAAAGGTTCCCTCCGGCATTCTCCTTTAGCTCGTGGAAGTCGTCTTCTACATACATGCAAACGCCGGCGATTATTAAATATCTATAAAGTATTAAATAATATAAGATATTTAAAGATATGCATACATAAGCGGTAAGCCTGCTTGAGAACCGGGCTGCTGCAAGACCTCAGTCAGCCAGTCAGCACTCTCTCATTTATCTCTTGTATTAATTATGCAGTTTTCAGCTTTTGCTGTCTGCTTTGCTATCTGTCAGCGCTTTTTCAATTGCTTCAAGGTCAAAGAGCAGAACATGCTCCTTTTCAGCAATCCTCTTCATTTCTCCGGTAAATCCGCTCTTGCCGAAGATCGCAAAGTGCTCATGCCTATCATCGTTGTGCCACTGCACGAGCCTTGACTTTCTCTTCAGCTCATTATAGGCATTGATGCCAACTTTCTCGCTGCTCCATTTGCATTCCCCGAACAAAATATCCCTGCTCTTCTCATTGAGTGCAACTACATCTATCTCTTCTTCATTCATGCCCTTTTCTTTGCCCGGATCCCTTCCCCACCACCTGCCGATCTTTGTTATGCCGAAAATCCTTTCGCCTTCTGAAAGTGAGAGAAGAAGTTCTCTTGCAAAATACTCGAAACGCGATTGTGCCAAAAGATCCAAGTCTTCATACATATATTGGACATTTTTGCTTGGCAATGCCTTTTTGAGAGTCCTAAAATAAAAATAGATGAAGTTATCTTTTATTTTGTAAACCCCTATCTTTGATTTTCTCAATGGCTGTATGTTAACCGGCACTTCTTTCTCCACGATGCCTATATACTCTAGCAGGCCCATATACTTGCCCAAGTTTGCATGTGCTACGCCTATCTTGCTTGCTATTTCGCTCGGCTTGTTTATGCCATTTGCGATAAGCTCTAGAATCTGCATGTACTTTGTATCATTTCTTGTCTCTTCAGAAAGAAGCATATTGGGCTCTGAAGCAAATACGCTACCCTCTTTTATCATCGCCAAAAGAATCTCTTTTATCCCAGCATTTGTGTAATCTCCAACAGCCCCCTCGAGATTTGAATAGTATGCTGGTATGCCGCCAAGCATAAAGTAAAGATATAGCTTTTCTTTTATATCCATCTTTTCCGGCATAAGCATAAAGGCATACTTGGGTTTCAAGGGCTTAAGCTCAAAAACACCTGTGCTCCTGCCATAAAGGGGTGCCGAATAGCTTAGCACCTCGCTTCGCATCATGCTTATGCTCGATCCAGCCAAAATAAGCATAGCATTGCTTTTGATTAGATACTCGTCCCAGCTCCTTTGGAAGACAGAAGGAATAGCGCCGTCTAGCTTTGCAAGGTTCTGGAATTCATCGAAAACTATAACTAGCTTTTTCTCAATTTTTAGCTTGGCTATCCTGTAAAAGAGCGCCTCGAAGCTTGCAACACTCATCTCTACAAGCTCTTTGTCATTTATTGCCAGCCCTACTGCCAGAGAGGCGCGCCTTACCTGCTCGCTTATGGGGCTTGTGTCACAAAGATAATATGCAAAGTCTGTTGCGCGCTCGCCGAATTTTTTTATTAGCGATGTTTTGCCTATCCTGCGCCTGCCATAGATTACAACAAGGTTTGGTGCTTTAGATTTATATGCTTTGAGGAGAGAACCGAGCTCCTCCTTCCTATCAACGAACTCCATAATAAAATCATCATAAATAATTTATGATGATAAATATATAAAGATTATACCACGCATCATCATTCCCATTGCTGAATATGCGTATTTGTATTGCATCTGCGCTGAAATAATCCCTGTGAGCTACCGCGTTCACTATTGCCTCCCTTATCACCCTTTCCGGGTATTCTGGCACCTCTATGCGTTGCGATCCCCTGACTTCGTACATTGACCTGGTGTTCTTCTTTATGAACTTCATCGCCTCTTCGACGTTTTCCAGTATTGCCATGTGAAAGTCTGCCTTGCCAAAGAGCGCGCCGTCGACATATAATGGCCATGCTGCTCTGGCTACATACTCTGCTATGAAAAAGAAGAGGCAAGGTTCATCCCAAGGGCGTCTACAGCATGATCCCAAAACATATTCAGGCGCTTTTGGACTTTTGCATACGATTATAAGCGTTTTCATCACATATAATATACAAAGTATGATATGGTGTGATTAGATGAAGGAGCGCCTTACAATAACCCTCGACAAGGACCTTCTTCAGAGCCTTGACGCCACGATAGACGGCGTCACCATAAGGAACAGGTCGCACGCCATAGAGAGATTGCTTGACATGGCCTTGATGCACTCTAATCCAAGGAAGGCAGTGCTCCTCGCGGGCGGGCCTCTCGTTTCATTTAACGGCAAGCAGATGCCGAAGCCGATGGTCCCCATAGACGGCAGGCCCATAATAGATTACGTGGTAAGGGAGCTGGAGAGGAACAGGATAACGGACATAATAATAGTATCCCCGGAAACCGAGATGATAAGCGAGTACTTTGCAAACGAGGGCAGGCTCAGCGCGAGGATAAATTACGTTATGGAAGATTCCAGGAAGGGCACGGAGGGCGCGCTGTACATAGCAAAGGGCATGATAGGGAGGGGCCCGTTCTTCGTCATGAACGCAGACTGCATATTCAGGATCAACCTTGAAGATGTATACAAGCAGCATGTTGTCACAAATGCGGCAGCGACAATGGTGGTCGTTACACAGGAGCGCACGGAGAATTTCGGGCTTGCCAAGGTAACGGGCCTGAAGATTACAAGCTTCGTGGAAAAGCCGCAGGTCGAGTTTGCCGACTTGAAGCTCATAAATGCCGGCATATACCTGTTCAATCCTGCCATACTGTCAAAGATAAGGATAGGGCCTAAGCCCTTGATGCTCGAAACAGACTTATTCCCGAAGCTTGCCAAAGAGGGCCAGCTCTACAGCTTTATCTTCTCGGGGCTCTGGGCCAAGCTGAATATGCTGAATTTAGAAAGCTCAATAGCCAAATTGTCCAGCGTCTCAGCTGAGCTGAAGAAAGATTGAAATAGCGAGCATTGATGCCTGTTCAGCCCGGCGAGCGCGCCTTTGAATCTAAGAACTCCTGGAACTTGCTTATGCCCTCATCCAGGCTGTATTTTGCCTTGAAGCCCAGCACCCTCTCTGCTTTCGTGGTGTCTGCTTTTGTCTGTTCTACGTAATTTATGATAGGAACCGGCACATATTTTGCCTTAATGCTGGTTCCCAGGTGCTCGTTCAGCTTGCCTATCATCTCGTTTATGGTAAAATTCTCGCCGCGCCCCACATTAAACACGTTGAAGCCCTTCAGGCCCATTGCCAGGTGGAACGCCCTTACTACATCCTCTATATAGGTGAAATCCCTTGTCTGCTCTCCATTTCCGTATACCACAGGGCTTTCCCCTCTGCGCATGCTCAGCATGAACTGCGTTACCAGGTTTGCGTACCTGCCTTTGTTCTCATCGTGCGGGCCGTATACCGCGAACATCCTTAGCGCTGTTGCGTTCAGGCCGTGCTGCTCACTGTATACATTTGCAAGGCGCTCAACAGCGATCCTTGCTTCCGTATAGAAATCCTTGGCCAGAGGAATCATGTCTTCGCGGTGCGGCGGCTTGTAGCCGTTGTAAAGCGAAGAGGACGATGCCAATACAATAGGCACGTTTCTTTCTGAGGCAAAATTGAATATGTTGATCGCGTCTCCTACTACACGCGTTATAAGGCTCTTGTCCTCCCTGTACATCGGCGTGGAAGAATACATGCCAAGGTGCAGTATTATATCCGGATCAAAGTGCGCTTGGGCTATGTCCCCGGAATCGCCCTTGTAGAACTTAGCCCCTAGTTTCACGGATTCGTTGACGTTGTCCATAGAGCCGGTATGCAGATTGTCTATTATGAGCACTTCGTTCTCTGCGCAGAGCGAATTCACTATGTTGCTTCCTATGAAGCCCGCACCTCCGGTC
>JAKATY010000052.1 GCA_021827955.1 Microcaldota archaeon
CAATGCGTTCGTGCTACACGTTCAAAAGGTGGGTTTTACGGAAGGAAAAGGGAAAATGTATGCGAATCTGGAACACATAATGAATCCGAAGAGCGTTGCTATAGTTGGAGCTTCGCCGAATCAGGAAAAGGTCGGGCATGTAATACTGCAGAATTATATCAATGTCGGCTATTCAGGAAAGCTCTATCCTGTAAACAACAGCTACGAAGGCAAGATTCTGGGCTTTGAGACATACAAGAGCATACTCGACATAAAGGAAAACGTAGATCTTGCCGTGATCGCAGTGCCTGCGCAGTACGTCAATCAAGTAGTTGAAGAGTGCGGCAAAGCACACGTGAAGGGCATAATAATAGTAAGCAGCGGATTTGCAGAGGTAGGAGAGACGCAGAGGCAGCAGGATCTTGAGAACATAGCCAGAAAATATAGCTTGCCCGTGATAGGGCCCAATTGCCTTGGGGTAATGGATATGAGGTCAAGGATCGACACCCTTTATCTTCCTACCTTCAAGCTTGACAAGCCCAAGATAGGCGGAGTGAGCTTCGCCTCGCAAAGCGGTGCCGTGGGCAGCCTGATACTGGACATAATATCGCATGAAGGGTTCGGCATGTCAAAGTTCATCTCTTACGGCAATGCCGCAGTAGTAGATGAGACGGATATACTGCATTATCTTTCCATGGACAAATACACCAAGATAATAGTATTTTACCTGGAAGGCGTGAAAAGAGGCAAGGAATTCATCGAGGTGGCGAAAAGCGCAACTGCAAGGAAGCCCGTCCTTGTTATAAAAGGGGGCAGGACAGCAGAGGGCGCCTCTGCGGCGCACTCGCACACCGCTGCGCTTGCCGGAAGCAGTGAATCTTATGATGCAGTGTTCAAGCAGTTCGGCTTCGTCGAGGCAAACAACTTGGATGAGCTCATAGCGTATGCCAAGATATTCGATACGCAACCGTTTACTACGGGCAACAGGATAGGCATGATAACCAATGGCGGCGGCATGGGCGTTCTCGCTACAGACGCGCTTTACAAGAACGGCCTCGTAATGGCGGAGCTTTCAGAAGAATCGAAGAAGGTGCTGCAAAAATCGATGCCTCCTATCGTCAACATAAAGTTTCCGCTTGACATAGGCGGCGATGCCGATGACAGAAGGTTTGCGTCAGCTCTAGATACAGTTATGAAGGATCCAAATGTAGATGCTGTGATGGCGATAGTCCTGTTCCAAACGCCAGGGGCCGATTCAAGAGTAGCATCGATGCTGATACGCTATGGCACCGAATTCCAGAAGCCCTTGGTCGTAATAAGCCCGGGAGGCAGCTACACGCAGGTGCACAAGGACATGATGGAAAGCTCCGGGGTGCCTGTATACGATTCGGAGGATCTTGCGGCAAAGTCGATGAGCGCGCTGATAAATTATTCGAAGTACAGGAAGAGGATCGTATAAAATATAATGCATCGAATCGGAAATAGCGGTTTATGATTAGCATTCAAATGCCCGTGCGGCGATATCATGGCTGTAAAAATAACCAAAAGAATAAAGGACATAATAGAGAGGGATAGGAGGATATTCCTTACCACTACCAGGGAACCATACCCGTTTGTAGCAGATCATGGAGAAGGCGATTACTCCTTCGATGTAGAAGGGAACAAGTTCCTCGACTTCGCCAGCTACATATCTGTCTACAACATCGGCATCAACGCAAACGCCAGCGTAAGAAAAGCAATAAAGGCGCAAGTAGACAAGCTCATGCACGCAGCTTTCACGGATTATTACTCAGAATTGCCCGTGGAGTTCGGCGAGGAGCTGATCAGAATGTTTCCGAAAGGGTTCGGCAAGCTCTTCCTTTCAAATTCTGGCACTGAAGCGAACGAGGCAGCGATAAAGTTCGCGCAGCTATTTACCAAGAGGACCAACATACTCGCTTTCTATGGCGCATTCCATGGCAGGACAAAGGGTGCGCTAAGCCTTACCGCGTCAAAAAGCATACAGCGCGCAAATTTCGGGCCGTTTTCCGGAGTAGTACATGTGCCGTTTGCGTATTGCTACAGGTGCCCATTCAATCTTTCATATCCAGGCTGTGGCTTTGCATGCGTGGACTACATTAAGAAATATCCACTTTCAAAGGAGTTAAGCCCGAAGGAAGTATCTGCGTTTTTCATCGAGCCCATACAGGGAGAAGGCGGCTACATAGTCCCTCCTCAGGATTACTTTAAAGAGATAAAGAAGATAACCGAAGACAACGGCATGCTGCTTGTAGCCGATGAAGTCCAATCGGGGTACATGCGCACGGGCAAGTTCCTCGCACTTGACAATTTCGGAGTAACTGCCGATATATACACGATGGCGAAATCGCTGGGCGCTGGCCTGCCGATAGGTGCTACAATAGTAAGCAAGTCGCTGGGCGACATACCTTCTGGCTCGCATGCCAACACCTTTGGAGGCAACCTCGTAAGCGTGGCAGCGGCACTCGCCTCCATCAAATTCATATCAAGAAACAAGCGCAGGCTCGAAAGCGAGGTAAAGAGAAAAGGCAGGCACATGCTGAAGAGGCTGAAGGAGATGGAGAGCAAGTACGAGATAGTCGGAGACGCAAGAGGCATAGGGCTCATGCAGGCAATAGAGATAGTCCGCGACAAAAAGAGCAAGATCCCGGGAGTAAAGGAGAGGGAGAAAATACTGGAAGAAGCGTTCGATAACGGACTTCTGCTGATGCCTGCCGGAGAGTCGTCCATAAGGATAATTCCGCCTATCACGATAAGCGATTCCAATATGGAAAAGGGGCTTGACATACTGGAAAGGGCGGTAAAGTCTGCGAACTCCGGCAAGCAGTAGCCGGTGCAGCCTTAGCTCCTGCAGCAGCGCGCGTCGGGCCTTCCTGCTCCATTTCGTGCAGTGCCAAAAAAAGCAAAAACTATTAATACCTTGCCTCATCAAAAGCTATCTGTAAATTCAGGCTGCTTTTCGGTTTTGCAGTTTCAAGCTAGGTGAAATGATGTCTAATGTGTACGAAGTAAAGCCTTCAGAGCTTGTCGCAGCGGCGGCAAACGCGCTGAAGGACAAGATAAAAAAGAAGGATTATATAAATTATGTGAAGTCCGGCGCTGGAAAGGAAAGGCCTCCGCAGCAGGAAGGTTTCTGGTATACCCGCAGCGCTTCGTTGCTAAGGCAGATCTACATAAACGGTCCGATAGGGGTGCAGAGGCTCTCCACACGCTATGGAAGCAGGAAGGAGCATGAAGTTAGCAGGCACCACCACGTCAACGCCGCAAGGGGGATAATAAGGGACATGCTTCAGGAGCTTGAAAATGCAAAGCTCGTAAAGAGCGCCAAGGGCGGCAGAGTGATAACGCCGCAGGGCAAGTCGTTTCTCGATAAGATAGCGTCGCAGCTTGCCCAGGGAAAGCAGTAGCCGGTTTTTGAAAAAGGTGTATGCCTATGCCTAGCGGCAACGGAGCGGAAAATGATGCCGAGCTTAAAAAAGCATGGGCAAAAGCGCTGAAGGAAGCCGAGGCGGAGCAGCAGAGGAAGGAGGTGCTCAGGAGATTTCTTGATGACGCCTCTTACGAAAGGATGATGAACATACGCGCCTCGAACCGCGAGCTCTATCTCCAGCTTACGGATCTTATAGTTTCGCTTGCACAGAGCAACAGGCTCACGGGCAAGCTCACCGAAGCGCAGTTCCTGCAGCTTTTGCAGAAGCTCACGTACAGGCCCGAGCCGAAGATAAGCTTCAGGCACAAATGATGAAAAGCACGCGTGCAATTTGATGTTTGATGATGGTTTCATGTCCAAGAAAAGCGTTGTAAAGAAAAGGCGCTTAGCGAAGATGGCTAAGAGGAACAGGCGTATGCCCGCGCTCGCGATGATAAGGACCCACAGGAGGCTCCAGAGCAACATCTACGCGAGGAACTGGAGGAGCAGAAAGCTCAAGATTAAGGATTGAGGTGTTGCAATGGCAGAAACGTTAATCACAATAAACATGAGGAGGTTCCTGCTTAACCAGGCAAGGAACAAGAGGTTTGTCCGCGCAGCAGGCTATGTCCGCGAAAGCGTAGCCAAGCGCATGAGGCTCAGCCCCGGAAACGTAAGGCTCAGCATGGAGCTCAACAACATGATAATGAAGCACTATTCGAAAAGCATGAGGAAGCTCAAGCTGAGCATAAGCCTTGAAAACGGGATTGCAACCGCGAAGCCGTTTGAGCGCTCCATCATAACAAGGAGCGCCGCAGCTAAGAGCAAGTCGTTCGCAAAGATGCATTCGAGGCTGTTTCCTGCCGCGGCAAAGAAAGAGGCGCAGCAAGCGCAAGCACAGCAGAAGCAGGAGCCGAAGCAAAGCACCTCAAGCAAGAAGGCAGCTGCAAGTGCTCGTGCTCCCAAGGAATCAAAATGAGTACGATACTTTACACTATAAGGAACAGCAGCCACATTGGCGCATTCGCCACCGCCACGGACAATCTCCTATTCATAGGCTCCGGGATTCTTGAGAAGGACAAGAAGGTAATGGAGGAGGCGCTATCGGTGCCGCACGTGGACCTGACCATCTCTTATTCTGACCTTGTTGGCATATTCTCGCGTGCCAACTCCAACGGAATAATACTCTCAAATCTAGTGGAAAAGGAGGAGGTCGAGCGGCTGAAAAGCCTAAGGCTTGGAATAAATGTCGGCGTTATAGGAAGCGAGCTTAACGCGGTGGGCAACAATATAATTGCAAACGACAAGATCGCCATAGTAAACCCGGAATACGGTCACGAGGAGGTAAAGCAAATAGGCGACATACTTGGCGTCGAGGTGCTGAAGGGGCCGAGCATGAAATACAAGACGGTAGGGGCGAGCAACATCCTCACTAACAGGGGCATGCTAATGAATAATAGGAGCACCGAAAGCGAAGAAGAAATAATAAGCCGCGCCACGAAGCTAAAACCGGTCTTGACCACCGCTAACACAGGCTTGCTATACATAGGCCTTTCGGCGGTTGCGAATTCTAACGGAGCTGTAGTAGGCAAGGAGACTACAGGGTTCGAGCTCCAGCGCCTGATGGAAGGCCTTGACCTGTCATCGTGACCTTCACGGAATGCCATGCCTGCTGTGCAAAGCATTTATTTTTGTTTGTTGATCATAGGTATGCAATATGAAATAAAGCACTCTGATGCAAAAGCGTGATAAAATGCCAGATGAAAAAGCGAAGGAATCTCTGCCAGATGCAGCAGAGAGCCTGCATTATCTCAACGATATTTACAGCGAAAGGTATGCTTCAGTCACGTCAGAGATACGCAGGGTAGTGGAAGATATAGAGGATTTGAACAGGGCTTCAGCTACGCTTTCAAATCTCGGTTCGCTTAATGGCAAAGGCATGCTTGTGCCTGCGGGCAAGTACATGCTCGTGCCTGCGATAGCAGAGCCGAACGGCAAAGTGCTGGTAGAGGTGGGTGCAGGTTTCCTGGTGGAGAAAGAGTCACAGGCGGCAGAGCAGTTCATATCCGAAATGGTTAAAAGCAGGAGCGATTACCTGAATAGGCTTACTGCAGAGAAAGACAAGCTCGAGAATGCACTGCTTGAAATATCCTTCAAGCTTTCTGAGCAGCAGGATTTGCATGTTTGAAGAACTTAGGAAGAAGATATCCGGAGCCATAAAAGGCGTAATAAGGAAAGAGGAAGCGGAGCAGGCTAAGGAATCGCATCTCAAAGAGGAGCTTCCTCAGCGCATGCAGGAACAGAAACGCGAGGAGGCAGCAGCCAAAGAACCGGAAAAGCGCGAGAAAAGGGAAGATAGCAAAGAGGAGATCAGCGAGAGGCAAGAAGAAGAGCAAATCAAGGAAAACGCGGAAAGTGCAAAGCAGTCTGCGGAGCCTGCACTATCCGTACATGAAGGCACGGAACAGCACAAGGATAGGAAAGAGCCTAAAAAAGAGAATGCAAAGCTGCTTAAGGTGTCAATAGCATCGCGCATAAAAGGCGCGTTTTCAAGCGGCATAACGCTCAGCGACAAGGAGGTTGCCGATTTCGTGGACAAAGTGAAAATATCCTTCCTCGAGGCCGACGTATCCTACGATGTCGCAGACGCGCTTTCTGAATCGCTTCGCGAAAGCCTGAAAGGCATGAAAGTCTCCCCTTCATCAGCAAATGTGGAATTTGTGGAGAAGGTCAGGGAGTCGATGCTTTCGCTGTTGTCAAACGGCAAGAAAGGCGTTGACCTTTTGGAATTCATACATGCAAAGATAAAGGAAGAATCAATTCCCGTGAAGATACTTTTCCTCGGTCCAAACGGAACCGGAAAGACCACAACGATAGCGAAGATAGCATATATGCTCAAGCAAAACAGGATCAGCGCGCTGATCTCAGCAAGCGACACTTTCAGGGCAGCTGCGATAGAGCAGACGGAGTACCATGCAAACAAGGTAGGCGTTCCAGTGGTGAAGAGCAAGTACGGTGCAGATCCTGCAAGCGTTGCCTTCGATGCGATAGCGCACGCGAAGGCGCAAGGCATAGAGGTGGTGCTTATAGACAGCGCCGGGAGGCAGGAGACTAACAAGAACCTCATAAGCGAGATACAGAAGCTTGTGCGCGTCACAAAGCCCGACATCACAATATTTGTGGCGGAGAGCACGGCAGGCAGCGCGCTCGCAGGCCAGATAAAGGAATTCAACAATGTGGCAAAAATCGACGGAATAATACTCACAAAGCTTGATTGCGATGCAAAAGGCGGCAACGCTCTATCGATCGCAAAGGAGACAGGCATACCTATACTGTTTCTGGGCACCGGCGAATCCTACGATTCAATAGTAAAATTTGACCCTTCATTCATAGTTGACAGCATACTCCCTCGTGCTTCGTGAGCGCGTTTAGTGTCTGCCGCGCCGCGCATGCCAACCCTATCCCTTTGCCATCCTTTTTATTTTTTGCCATACAATAGAAACCAATCACAGCAATGATTTGCATGGCGACTCAATTAAGCAAGGAAGACGAAGAGCTTGAAATGAAGATTCTTGAAAGGCTCGAGGGAAAGTTCGTAAATTTGGAGAGCGATGAGCAGAAAAAGCAGCTGCTTATAGAGACGGCAAAATCTCTCGACCCCAGCGCAAGCCCTGAAAGAATAGATGCGATTTTCTCAGACACGCAGGATCTGAGCCCGATAGAGGCATTGCTCTCTGATGAAAATATAGAGGACATAATGATAAACAACACGCAAAACATTTTCGTCTACGATTCAAGAAAGGGCCAGGTCAAGACCGCGGAGCGCATAGGCACCACCGCAGAGCTTTTCAAATTCGTGTCGAAGCTGAAGCTCTTTTCAACAAATTCAGTATCAAAGGGCAACATACTAGATGTGCACCTCCCCTCAAAAAGCAGGGCGAACATCGTATCTTCACCGCGCGGCTACGATATAACGATCAGGAACTTCAGGAAAGCCCCATATAGCGTAATAGACCTCATAAACAAGGGCACGCTTGACTACAGCATAGCTGCAAGGCTGTGGCTATACATGGACGGTTTCAAGGTAAGGCCCGCAAACCTTCTTATAGGTGGCATGCCTGCAGCAGGCAAGACTACCTTGCTTAACGCATTATTCTCTTTCCTAAGGCCGGAACAGCGCGTGGTCACGATAGAGGAAACGTACGAGCTTGACACTTCAACGCAGGAAAACTGCGTAAACCTTGAGACAAACGAAGACATGAGCATGGAAGATCTTGTCAAGAATGCGCTAAGGATGAGGCCAGACATGATAATAATAGGCGAAGTGAGAGGCGAGGAAGCAAACGACATGATAACCGCGATGAACATAGGCAAAATAGTCATGGGGACTATACACGCTTCCTCTTCAAGAGATATAATAAACAGGCTGCAGCATTCGCCCATGAATGTGCCAAAAGACATAATACCTGTGATAGATGCGCTAATAGTCCTGTCGCAGGTCTACAGGAACGGCATGCCTGTCAGAAAGATAATCCAGATATCGGAGCTTTCAGGCATAGAGACGCAGGTGCTGCTTTCCGATCTATACAAGTTCGATTACAAGACCTTCAAGTCTTCTCCTATACTGCCCAGCGTCACATACAGGGACGTGCTGTCGCAGGTTCTTGGCGTGCCTCCTCCTGACATACTGGCAGAAGAGCGCGTGCGTGCAATGGTTCTTGAGCAGCTGAACAAGCTTAACAGGAGAAGCATATCGGAAATAAGCGAAGCTGTGAAAGCTTACTATGACAATCCAGAAGCGCTGCTTAAAAGCATAGGGCTCAATGACCTATTCCCGATAATAAGAATCTGACCTTTCTAATCGTGCGCTCTTGTATTCTAGTTCAAGGCTGCGCTTGCTGCGCCGTGGTCTTTTGCTGCGCCTGTATCTGTTCCGGCGCGCTTTGTGCCATGAGAGATTTAGCTTCGGTAAGCACATCCGCTATCTTTCTACCCTTCTCGCTCAGCTTCACCTCCTTGAGCTTGCCGTGCTTTTCGCTTGATGTTATGCCTAACTTCTCGCATGAGATTATAAAATTGCACGCGTGCGCGTAAGTCGTGCCCGTGGATTTCGCTAGCTCCGAGATGCTCCACGCTTTTGTCGAATCACGCAGCGCTAGAAGTATGCTGAGCTGCTTTTCCTTGAACAGAATGCCCTTCTTTTCCATCTCCTGCACCTTTGTCGCTTGCCGTGGCACAGCATGCTTGTCCTTAATAGCAAAAGCCACATACATGTATTTATTTTTTGCCTATCAATGTATTTAGCGCGTTATGAGGGCCATTGCTTCATCCTGATTAAACATGCACGCGGCACGCACATAAGAGGTGGAATATTGGTCTTTGTGGTAAGCAGGAAAAACCTGGAGTCTTTCGGCATATTCGTGCTCGTGGTGGGCGCCTTCCTGCTCCTCATCTCCATGATAAAAGGCACGTACATGATCATAGCGTTTGCGAGAGGCATCCCTATCAACTCTTTCTCCGACGTAAGGGTAAACGTGATAAACGTATTCTTCAACTTCATCATACCTTTCATAGGCGGCCTGCTTCTCATAATGTCGGGCCTTACCATACTCAAGTACCGCAACTACACGATAAGGCACAGCATGCAGAGGCAGGCGACACAGCGCATAAGGATCGCAAAATCCTCCTTGATAAGCAGCATGCTTACGCAGGACGAGAAAAAGATGCTCAGCATAATAGGCAGCGAAGAAGGCATGCTCCAGTCGGATCTTGTGGCGAAGAGTGGTTTTTCGAAGGTAAAAGTGCACCGCACGCTCAAGAAGCTGGAGAGCATGGAACTGATAAAAAGGAGCAGGTTCGGCATAACGAACAGGGTTTTCCTGAACCAAAAGCCGTAGTTCCGCATTTCTTCAAAATAGATAAGATTAATAAATTATAGACTTCATATAGATTTAGAAGCCAAGGTGAACAATATG
Organism: Microcaldota archaeon; assembly: GCA_021827955.1. Taxonomy (GTDB): domain Archaea; phylum Micrarchaeota; class Micrarchaeia; order Micrarchaeales; family Micrarchaeaceae; genus JAKATY01. Next base: position 9,382 of record JAKATY010000052.1, read on the forward strand.
GTGAAGTACATTATAGCCAAGCAGCTTGTTGGGAGAAAGGTCGTTACCAGCGACGGATTTGACGTGGGAAGGTTTGTTGACGCTGAAATAAGCGAGGTAACAGGCAAGATAAACAACATACTCGTCGAGCCGAACATGGACAGCAGCTTCTCGAGCAAGCTCAAGGCTGAAAGCGGCCAGATAAAGATACCGTACGCTGCGGTAATGGCTGTCAACGACTACATAGTGGTTGACAGGAAGAACATAGCATAAGTTTCTTTTTCTTTTTCCTTTTTCTTGCTGTTTAGGGTAATCTCATGCTGGTATGCGGAGGAGACGAGGCTGGAAGGGGCGCAGTCTTAGGCCCTCTTGTAGTCGCGCTTGTGGTGTTCAGGAAAGACTCCTCCAAGAAGCTTGCCGAAATAGGGGTAAGGGACTCAAAGATGCTTACCAAGAAGCGCAGGGAGGAGCTTTACGGCGATATAGAAGCGCTTGCAATAGAGAAGAAGGTAAGCATCATAACACCCCAGGAAATCAACAAGGCGATGAAGAACAAGATCTCGCTCAACGAGCTCGAAGCGATGCACTTCTCAAGGCTTTTCGACAGCGTTTCAAGCGAAACAAGCTATCTGTATCTGGATTCTCCGGATGTGGTAGCGGAAAAGTTCGCGATACGCGTCAACACGCAGACAAGCAAGCCCACCAAGGTAGCCGGCATCAAGTCTAAGCTTGATTCAGGCAAGAAGTACACAAAGATAGTCGCAGAGCACAAAGCTGATGTAAGGTACCCCATAGTCTCGGCGGCAAGCATAATCGCAAAGGTGACGAGGGACGCGGAGGTCAGGAAGCTGGAGAAGGCATTGAAGCAGAAGATAGGCTCCGGCTATCCGTCAGACAGCAAGACGATCAATGCAATACTCAAGAACATGAGCAACGAGGCTTTCATGAGCAACACCCGCGAGTATTGGAAGACAATGCAAAGGATAAGGCAAACCAGGCTTGAAAACTTCAAGTATTTTTCCGAAGCTTCAAAATCAGCTTTCCTGCAGCGGCAAAGGAAAGGCTAATCCTCTAAATCGCGGAATACTGCAGCATTAGCGCGCCTTTTTGTATCTTTCCAGAGCTAAAACGAATAATGGGCCTGTGGCGCAACTTGGACAGCGCGTCTGGCTTCGGACCAGATGGTTGCGGGTTCAAACATGCTTCTTGATGAGAAACTCGAGCAAGAGGCGTTGAAAATCCCGCCAGGCCCGTAATGCTTTCATGCTCTGCCACGAGCCTTTTTTGCAAAATGCATAGCAGAAACCTACGATTTCAATCGTAGGATGATATCAAACGCTCCCGAAGCTGACGCTAGGCATCGCACCAGAAGGAGGATATGAACGTATGCGCATCCAATAGATTGGACCTATTGTTGATTGGCTACCTTGATCATTGAAGCCTCCAACAGACAATGCTGATGATGGCATTGTCCCGCTGCTTGATGAAAGTGCCACGTAGTTTACATATGAAGATGCACCTGATGATGAAGGATAGTATACACTCCATACATAAGTCCCTGGGTTTTCGTATGGTGAAGCAAATGTTTGTAATGTATACATATCTGTGGAGGTGCAGAGCCATACAACGCCTGATGTAGGTACTCTATTGGGGTTATTGTTAAGATCAAACCCAATAAATGCACCATTATAACCGCTTGATGTAGAAAACCCGACTCCTGCATTGCTATTAGAATCGCCAGCAGGTATTTCTCCGTACATGTCGAGTATTTGGTTTGGATTATCCCCAAAAGCGCTTGAGGTATATAGAAGACTTGAATAAGGTATTGAGATACCATTGTTCTGCGAGGTTCCGCTACATGTCCATCCACTTGGGCAGGCTGTTCCGGCAAAGTTCGCATAGAGTGCCGGGAAGACATTTGGGCCGTTATCATATTCACCATAAGAGGGACTGAGTTCAGGGGCCTCTCCTGTTGGACCTGCGCTCGACATAACGCTGCTTGGCATGAAGTTCATGTATATTGTTACGCTGCTGCTGGCACCTATCCCGTTTGGCAGATTCACCCAATAGATGGTATGCGTAGCCGTGCTGCTTGCGTTCGCCTCTATCCATGCCTGCAGGACTGTGCCCTGGCCATCCGGAGATGTTGTGAACTCAACATTCTGCAATCCGCTCTGTTCATAACTCGAATAAGAATCACTATCCGCAACTATCATCTGCTGAAACGGCGTTGGTGTTGCGGAACCTTGCGAATTCGTAAGGGTTATTGGGACATAGTATATTGTAGTAGTATAAGTATACGTTGTTGTGAGTGAGGTTGAACTTACCGAAGTAGAAGAAACAGAAGTTGAACTTACGGAGGTCGATGAAACAGATGTTGAAGAGACCGAAGTGGAACTTACCGAAGTAGAAGAGACCGAAGTTGAGCTTACTGAGGTAGAGGAAACAGATGTTGAACTTACCGAAGTAGAAGAAACAGAAGTTGAACTTACGGAGGTCGATGAAACAGATGTTGAAGAGACTGAAGTCGAGCTGACCGAAGTTGAGCTTACCGAAGAATAAAAAACCGCGGTTATCGTAGCGTTAGAAGATAAGGTAAGCGTCGTGCTCTGCGAAGTCAATGAGGAAATAGAAGAGGATATGGAGTTTATAGACCACGAAGAGAAAGAATATCCTAAAGGAGGAGACGCAAACAAAGTTTCCTTTCCTCCTACAAGAAATGCTACGTCTCCGTTTGTGTATTGTATATTATTCACTACTATCCTGCCGGATTGTGGATCCGTGTCAAAACTCACTCTGTAAATCCCTGTGCCAGGAGAAGAAAAACTCTGCAGAGAGTATCCTGTGGTCTTATATGCGCCCGTGCAGCTGCTCAGCGCACTGTTCTTGCAAATAGAATATTTAACGTAGAAGTTTACTCCTACCTGCGAACCAGAAGACGGTTCCTTTGTTCCAGGTATATCGGCGAAGCATCTTATCACGGCGCCCTGCAGTGCAATTTGGGGGTAACAATTCCCAAGATAGCTGTTTGTCCCTGACTGGCCTACGTCCGTCAGCGTAACATTAAGCGCATTGCTGGGGAAACTTATAACAGCTCCCAGATCGTTTGTAAAAAGAACCGTGAATGTTATCGGCACAATGCTGTTATAACTGCTTATTTCAGCTTGCGCGCATGGAAATGCCGGATCTATGTTGCAGGTAGCCGGAAGATATGAAGATGGCGGCCTGCTTCCAGTAAACACCGCTATTGCCGCAATGAATATGGCGATTATGAGAAATGCCCAAGAGTATGTAGTAAGCAGCTCCAGCGCACTTTGCTGCCTTGCCCCTCTCCTGTGCCCTATGCCTTGCATGCTTACCTCCTCGGCAGGCTTTTCCGCTAACCTATTTAGTTTTTGCATATCGCTTATTTATATGTTTTTATGAACAGGTTAACCGCGTTTCTGAGGCTTACCAGGATAGAGCACAGCGCCATGCTTGTTGTAGCAGTGCTAGTGGCCGAGATAATAACAAAGTCTTTGCCGCACATAGCCGTGCTTCTGCTCAGCATCGTGACCCCGATATTCATAAGCATGGGCTCTTTCGCGATAAACGACTATTTTGACGTTGAAGCGGACAGGATAAACAACAGGTTTGACAGGCCAATAGTCTCAGGAGCGATCTCAAGGAATGCCGCTTTTGCGATAGCAATGGTCTCATTCGCAATAGGAATACTTGCAAGCCTCTTCATAAACTACATCGCTTTCGCAATCGCGCTAGTGTTCGGAGCTCTTGCGTTCTTCTACAGCTACAAGCTCAAGGACACGCTGCTTCTTGGCAATTCCTATATTGCGCTTTCCATGGCCATACCGTTCCTTTATGGGGATTTTGTTGTATCAAACGCGCTGAATCCGAACATCGCGATAATAAGCGCAATAATATTTCTCAGCGGGCTTGCAAGGGAGATACATGGCATGATAAGGGATTACAAAGGCGATTCCAAAGCGAGGAAGTCCAGAAACTTGCTTTCGCACATGGGCAAGGCAGCCTCTTCCGCACTAGCGCTTTTGCTGTATATCGCCGCAATAGTTTTGAGCCTTTTCATGTTCGTTTATGAGAAACCGTTTGCATACAACCTCGTTTACCTGGCACCTATACTCATCACGGATGCAGCTCTGCTTTATGTGTCGTTCGCGTATCTGCGCAGCAAGCTTTCTGCAAACTTCTTCAGGATTGCAAGAAACCTGAGCCTGGGTGCAATGGCGCTCGCGCTCTTCGCCTACCTGATTGCAGCACTTTTCTATCTCCCTATATAATGAGCAGGAAACAGAAAAAGAGGAATAGAAA
>JAKATY010000026.1 GCA_021827955.1 Microcaldota archaeon
CTAAATTTATCTATTCTTTCCTTAAGGGTAAAGCTTCGCCTGCGCTTCCAGATGGAAGGATAAAGTATGCGCCATATGGGCTGAGAAAGATAGAGGCTGCCCTGCTTCAAAAATACAGCAGCAACGACGTAGTCGTAGCCCACCCTGATAATTTGAGCTCTTTCATAAAAGACGACACGGAAGTAATAGGTATGCACACGATGGATCCTCTAGGGCTTGGGCCTACCACGATGTCCTACTACGTGCTATTCAAGTCTAAAGACCTCAACGCGTATGTAAAGCAGGAATGGGAAAGCCTAATCGCCAAGGTTAACGCCGCAAGAAAGGGCAAAAAGGCAAAACTGCTCATAGGCGGGCCTGGCGTTTGGGAATACACTATATTGAGAGAGTATGTAGATAAGCACAACATAGACTACCTTTTCCAAGGGGAGATGGACGATTATGCGGTAGAGCTGTTTGAGCAGATCTCATCAGGCAACATAGATGAAAACATGTTTAACCGTGGATTCATAACTTACGACGACCAGTTTATGCGTTCGCTAAAGTCCGATCCGAAATTTATTGGCAGAGGGAAGAATATGCCTTCTTTTCCAAAGCTGGAATCGATACCTGCTATAGTAAATCCTTCTACAAAAGGGCTAAGCGAAGCGATGCGCGGCTGCGGCATAGGCTGCGACTTCTGCGAAGTAACCCTTAGGGAGCTGAGATATTATCCTCCAGAGAAGGTTGTCGAAGAAACACGCGTCAACGTGAGGAACGGCGGTTTCGACAATGCATGGGTCCATTCAGACGAGATATTTGCCTACCAGCACGAGAAAAACTATGTGCCGAATGAAGAGGCCCTGACCTCCCTATTTACCGCAATCATGTCTGTAGAAGGCGTAAGGCGCTCAAATCCAACGCACGGCAGGATTTCCATACCTTCTGCATATCCAGAGCTGATTGCAAAGCTCTCAAGAATACTTCGCGCTTCCGAGAGTAATTGGATAGGGGTACAAGTGGGGCTTGAAACGGGCAGCGAAACCCTTGCAAAGAAGCACATGCCTGCAAAAACATTGCCGCTTAAGATAGGCGTGGATGGTTCGTGGCAGGAGATAGTGTGGACAGGTGTAAAAAACTTTAACGCAAATTATTGGAGGCCTGCGTTTACGGTGCAGATAGGCCAGACTTCAGAAACAGAGGAGGACAACTGGGAAACAGTAGCTCTAATAAACAGGTTGAGCAACTCGCGCATAGATCATACGCCTTTCGAGTTTACAGTTACGCCTTTATATAACATGCCGCTGGGAAGGATAAAGTCAAAGAGCTTCGATGTTCCCCTTACTCAATCAATGCTCGCAGTTTACTACGCTTCTTACAGGCATCTAGCAAAGATGGCAATCAGGGATTCTTACAAGGTAATGCACAACAAGAACCTTGCGCTTAAGGTTTCGGTAGGTTCTTTGATAAGCTTTGGCGGCTCTGCAATGCTCTGGTTTGTTGAAAGAATAGCAAAGAAATACGGAGTGGATATAGAGAAAGCAAAGACTTACGGCGTGGGTGCGCACAAAAATGACATAGAGGCATGGAGTGTTGCAGCCAACGCGTAACGCGTAAATCTCAACGCGTTAAATTTATCTGCTTGTGGTATTATATCCTCTGCAATATTCGAAATAAAATGCTTATAAGCTGTGCTCTGCTTTATGGAGCAGCAAAGCAGGCACTTGTTTTTACTGCTTTTTACTGCTTGCCCGCTCCCTTCTTTGCATTCGGTTCCTTTTTTGCCAAAGCTTTCTTTCTCCTCCTTGTAAACGCATATGCTATTATCAGCAGGATTATCACTATTGCCGAGTACGATTCGTAGGTTCCTGCAGCTCCGCCGCTTTTGCCGATGTAAATATAGTAGTTGTTCGAATACGAATACTGCTGCTGCGCCGCGCCGTTAGGCTGCTGCCACTGCTCGTACAGTGTCACCGGGTAGGTGCCCTGGTTTCCCTTTACGTCTACGCTGACATAAAACGTCACGTTTTCACTTTGGCCGGGTCCTATGCTGCTTACATAAGCATTCGGTATTACTGTGCTTATAGGGTAGATTGCTTGCAGGCTGAGCATTGCGCTCTCCGCTACTTCATTTCCTGTATTTCTTATGGTGAATGTAACTGGAACATCTGTATCTCCTGGCTTTAGCTTTCCATATTCCGCAGTGACGTTAAACATTGCGCTTGGTTGCATGCTTATCGGTATATATTCGATCTGCGAGAAGTTTTCTGCAAGGTTAGCGCTGCGGTATTTTATCATCACCGGAATGGAGTAATGCGTGGTATTGGCATATCTGCTTGCACTCACAAATACCTCTTCCTGCACTGCCTGTCCCGGCATGGTATTCCCTAAGCTGAAATATGAGGCCGAACTGCCAACGTTTATCCCTTCGCTGCCTACGAACTGCACACTCACATTTCTAGCCTCTCCGTTACCTGTGTTCTCTACCGTGAATTCAAGCGTCTGGTTCTGGCCTGCATATAGCTGCTGTGGAGTCGCTCCCACAACACTTACTACGAAGCTAGGCTTGCTAATCTCTATGTATATAGGCACCTCTTCTATCTTGCTGAATTTCTGCCCTGTCTGGGAGGTATAGTTGACCAAGAATCCAAGCATATGCGTTCCGCCGCTTATGTTAATCGGCGACACCAACTGCATCACCGCTTCCTGCTGCATCCCTTGCCCTATGGATCCAAGTGAAAATGAGTATGCACCTTCAGGAGTGAAGTTTTCTGTGCCAAGCATGGTAACAGAGACATTGCTTGCCTTGTCCGTGCCGGAATTAAGAGCTTCGAGCGAAAGTGCGAAAGGAACTCCAGGAGTGATCTGCGCCTGCGTAGACGCACTCAGCTGTATGCTTGGAACGCCATACACGTAAATGTTTATCGGCATTACCGATTCTGCAGGAAGAGTCGGATACTGTGCTCCAGCCGAAGCTTCATACGTCGCTACAACATCTATCACGTATTCTCCTGCAGGCAGCGAAGCAGGAACGTGGAATTTGTAGCTGAATATATCATAACCGCTTCCACCGTAAAGCCCTGTGCCCATTGAACCTATAAGGAATGTCTGCGTTGGAGAGACATTTATGAGCGGACTCGTGCTCTCAAGGTATATATTCACGTTCTGCAGCTCGTTAGAGAAGGAGTTGAACAGCTGGAATTCTACTGTTATATTCTCTCCTGCCACTACAGGCTGTGGCGATACTGCCAAGTTTGCTATAGAAACCGCTCCGCTTGCCTGCGATACTGTCTGCGCATTTGTTTGCAAGGCAAGCACTAGCAGAAGCATTACCGCTGCGAGCGCAGCAAAACCTTTTAGCGCCATTGCACTCCTATACTTGTGCTCTCTCTTCTCTTTCCTCATCATTACACCATTTTTCACACTTCCAAAAAATTCTGAAACGCTTCGCATTTTATCACTTCATTCTATTGTCTGCTTAAACATCTTTACCGAAAGCAGCACCATTGCTACTGCAAACGCCAGCGTAACTCCCACGTCAAGCACCATCGCGTTTGCAGGGTAAAATCCGCTCATCATAACATACCTCATGCCCTGAATTGCATAGGTAAACGGATCCACAACGCTCAGTGGGTACAGCCATGCGGGCAGCTCGCTTGTAGGAAAGAATGCACCCGCCACGAACCACAGCGGAAGAGTTATCGACTGCGTAGCTATTGCGTAAACCTCGAATCTTTTTATCCTTGCTGCCAGTGCCGTGGCCAGGCCTCCCATGCCTATTGCAGCTATAAAAGCAAGCAGGAATATCCACAGCAGGCCGTACCAGCCCATTGCAATCTGCGCGCCGAACGCTATCCCTATGATTATAGTGAGCACTACAGTAAACATGACCTGCGTTGCTCCGGAAAGTATCTTACCGAAAACTATAGCAAGCCTATTTATTGGTGCTATAAGGAAAAGCTTGAGGTTGCCGGCTATCCTATCTGTTATTATGGACATTCCGCCAGAGAACATCGCCCCGAATGCAGCTACCATTATTATTATCCCTGCTACTAGGAATGTAGTGTAGCTGCCTTCTGCTGCGAACGCGGGCACCACGCTCACGCTTCCTGAAGAAGCCGAAGCCGCGCCCGAGATTCCGAGTATGCTGCTGGAAGAACTTCCTGTGGTATTAGGAGAGCCTTTTGACAGCGCCATGGCCTCTATGGCTTTGGAGCTCGCAGCCTGCGCACCGAAGCCCTCTGCCGTGCTTTCTATGAACGGAATCACGCTCAGGCTCGTTAGCTGGCTGTTTGTATAATATATGTCTACGCTAGGGCTTTTAGAATTCATGTTTGGAAACTCCGGCAGTATCACCACAACAAGATCGACCTCGCCATTCCTGAACATCTGCATCGCACTTGCCTGTGTAGTAACCCCCAATATGGAAACAGAGTTTCCTGATTCCAGCTTGCTTATGAATTGGATTGACTGCATGTTATTTGCGTAATTGACTATTGCGATTGGCACGTTAGAGACTCCACTCCCCATCCCGCTGAATATAAGCAGAAGTAGAAGTGGAAACATTATAGATCTGACTACATTCTGTGCTATATTGCTCCTGAATATAAGCAGCTCTCTTTTTAGTATTATAAACGAATCGCTTGCAGTGCTAATATACTCACCTTCTTGCCATCATGCGGACCCTCGCGTTGCCTGAAGTATTCTCGCCCACGCTGTCTCGCAGGCTGGAGCCAGTCAGCTTTATGAAAACGTCATCAAGAGTTGGCAGATGCATGCCTATTGAGAATACATTATATCCTGCCTTGGATATCTCATTTACTATCTCGTTGAACACCTTTATTCCCCTGTCGATTATCGGCGCGCTTACCTTGTCCCCTATTACCGTAGCCGATATCCTGAATTTTGACTTGAGCATGTCTGCAATTTTTTGTGCATCGCGCATATCTGAAAGTATCTCAAGCATGCTGCCTTTACCTATCATAGATTTCAATTCAGAAGGTGTTCCCTGTGCTTTTATCTCTCCTTGGTCTATTATCGCAATCCTGTTGCAAAGGTTGTCTGCCTCCTCTAGATACTGTGTCGTAAGAATGATAGTGACTCCTTTCTCCTGCAGCTTTCTAATCCTTTTCCACATCTCCAGCCTGTTCTGGATGTCAAGACCGGTAGTCGGCTCATCGAGTATCAGTATCATTGGATTGTGCATCATTGACCTCACTAATGCGAGCCTCCTCTGCATGCCCCCTGAAAAAGTGCCTGCCTTCTGATCCGCTACATTTTCCAAGCCCGCCTCCTTCAACGCAGATGCGACCCTCTCACTCACTTCTTCTTTGTCAACGTGGTATAGCTCGCAGAAGAGCTCAAGGTTTTGGACAGCTGTAAGATCCGCTTCAATAAGCGTTTCCTGGGTCATGAACCCTATCATGTTTTTTATCTCCTCCTCATGCCTTGAAACATCGAGTCCTGACACTTTTATAGTTCCAGAGGTGGGCTTGAGTATCCCAAGTATCATATTTATCGTAGTAGTCTTCCCTGCGCCATTAGGTCCGAGAATTCCAAATATCTCCCCTTCTCTTATTCCAAAGTCTACGCCGTTTACTGCGGCCTTCTCCCCGAACTTTTTGACTAATCCTTTTATCTCAACTATGTTGTGCATAATTGTCAGCCCAATATCCTGGCCATGCTCCTCGCGGTTTCGTGCAGCAGAGACTTTGTGGCTTTAAGAGCACTTATGCCCTCTTTGGTAAGCTCGTAATACACTTTGACGTGCTTGTTTCCTCTCCTGCTTTTCTCCTTTATGTACCCTGCTTGCTCCAAAGCCTTCAGTGTATTGTATACCTCATTTTTAATCTGCGGATTGTCCTTTATAAAAGGGTGCTTGATTTTTTTGATGTCTTTGAGTATGGCATAGGCGTACATCTCGCCATTTTCCTTGAGCTTCCACATTATGATTATCTTTATTACGGTGCGCTGCATGTCCCTGTTCATGTATCCGAGCCGTTGCTTTTCCTTTTTTGTCTTTTCGCGTGTATCCTGCATCAGAACCCCTTTCTTGAGCGTGTCAATCAAATAGTTTTATTTAAAACTAGTTTAGATATAAACTATATTGTAGTAGGAAAAGATATTTATATAATGTGCGGAAAAAAATTTAGAAAAGTAAACCATATGCTTCAGACTCCTGCCTTTTTGAGCTCCTTCTTCAGTGCAGGGTCGTGCTTTACAAGCCATGCTGTAAGAAGAGAAGCATGCTCTTTTTCATCATCCCTGTTGTACGCCAGTACTTTCGCCAGCGTCTTGTTCTTCGTTGCACTTATCCTCTCGTCATACCACATCATGGCCTGGATCTCCTCTATCAATGACTGCCTGGCTCTGCTCAGGTCCTTTGTCTTTGAATCCAAATCTTTATTCTCCTCGTACATCAAATCCACCTTTCTGCTGCACTAGCGCTTGTGCATTTACATTTGGGCATTAACTAATATATGCTTTTGTAGAAATCCGCAATTTACCCCAAACCGTTGTATCATATCCTGCCTTTAGATTCTCCTGTGGCGACTCCTCTTGCAATGATGTGTGCAAGCCTTAATGCGCTTATTGCACTTTCCGCAACCAATTTTGCGTGGCTTTCGCTAAGATCCGTAACGATGTAAAAGCCCTCAAAGAAGAAACCATACAGCGAATTCAACTCGCTATGCGCTTTGAGTTTGTGTGCGATGCTCTTGCCTTTCTCCTTTCCAAAAGCGATTATTGCGCGCTTCAGCGCGCTGCTTCGCGGTTTGTGCCTGGTGATAAAAAGCAAATGCACTCCAAGCCTGCCTTTAAGGTAATCTGGATCCACGATGTTCAGACCCGCTATCGCGGCACCATCTAACGCAATGATTTTGACCTGCTGCGCAAACCTGGATCTTGAAAGCATCTTTGCAATCTTTGCCGATGCATCGTCTCCGTCTACCTCGATCCTTGTAGACAGCACGCCTTCTACGCTATATTCTTTCTGTACCACACCTATCGCAAGCGTGCTTCTTTTGCCTTTCACAGGAGCTGATGCTACGGCAAGCGTCCGCACTCCTTTTTTTATCTCTTTCCTAGGAGAAGAATCTGTCATTGTCATTTGCTCTTCTGGATCTTGTCCTTAAGCTCTTCAAGCTGTTCCTCTATGTCATCAAGAGCCTTTTCCAGCGTGTCCCTTGCCTTCTTCTTGTCGGTCTTCAGCACAAGCAAGGGCTTGCCTATCTCCGGGTGGTCTTTGTAGACTCCGGCGAATGCAACATCGCTGTTCCTGCCCAGTTCTGCAGCTATGAGATCAGGGAGCGTAAGGTCGCTCGTTTCGAACTCTATCTCAAGCTCCTTGCTTTCATCCTTTTTTATATTAAGCTTCATATTGGCACCTCTACTCTCTTTCATGATTTAGTAATTCCTTCTCAAGAAAGCTTTTTATCATGTTTGGTTTTCCATAAAGTATGCTTATCTTGCCGTACTCTGCGCGCTTGCATATATCGCAGAATAGGGTGTGCTCGCCCTCTTTGTACTTCATGTCCGCTCCGCAGCGGGTGCAACGTGCGTATATTATTCCTGCCTCCGGTTCGCGCATACCCAGCTCATACATGTCATTCTCAATGCGTGCTACCCTTGCAAGTATAACATCTCCCTCCTTGCAAAGCGCTTCCTCATGATGCCTTCTGCGTTCGACATCTCTTTCACCGAAGCCGTGCCTGCCTCTGCCTTCGTCTTTCACTATCTTTCCGTCGTTTGAAGGCACGTAGAGGGAGTTCCCGATTTGGACTTCGTCAATCTTTACGAAGAGCACCTTCCCTATATCGCTTACCACGACACCTAGCACTGGCATGCCCTTGTCTATACGTCTTATCTCCTTGCTGAAGCTTCTTACCTTCGCCTTGCCGTTGCTGAATTCCGCTTCGCCGAAAACGGTTGCATAGACGTTGCCGTTTTCTGCATAGGCGTTGCGCGCAGCTAGGTATTCCTCTTCCATGCCCAGGACGTCTCCGGGCATTACTACCTTTTTGGAATCCACATCAGTAGCCATAGAGAAGCGCTTCGAGACAAAATCAAAGGGAAGCTTCAACCGAACAGGCTCGCAAGCCCTTCAGCCGCCTCTTCCTCTTTCTTTTCGTCTTTCTTCTCCTCCTTCGGTTTCTGCTGCGCCTTCTCGTCTGCTTTCTGCGACGCTGCAGCTGCTACCGGTGCAGTTGCTGCCTGTGCCTGGGCATTCTTTATGACGTCCTTTATGTCTACGCCCTTGAGCGACGCGACCATCGCCTTCGCCCTTGCCTCGTCAGGTTCGAATCCAGCAGCCTTTACTACTTCCATAAGGCTTTTCTCACTTATCTCCTTGCCTGCTTCGCTCAGCAGCAAAGCAGCGTACACATATTCCATTTCATTTCACCTTTTAGCATTTTTCACGCATAATTCCGCATCTACTCTGCCTTTGCGGCTCCGAGTGATGCAGCCTCTCCTACAGCTTTTGATATCAGCTTTTCCACTATCCCTGTATCATATGCTTTAGCCTCTACTCCAAGCGCCAATGCGCTCCTGTACGCCTTTGCTATCATCGCAGCAATAGTGTAAGGCGTTGCTATATTGAGTTCCATCGCAACGGCGCGAGCCTTGGAGAATGTCATGGCGATGTCTGAAAGCACACTTTCCTTTGTTATCTTGAAAACGTCATTGCTATATAAAATACCCTGGCTCTCTATAAGCTTCGGCTCAAGCATCGCCGTGAAAGGGGTTATGCCTAGTATGTGCAGGGCGTTTGCCACCGCCGTGCTTATGATGCCGCCCTTGCTGACAAGCACCTTGCTTTTTGCTATCACGACCTTGCCCTTCTGCATCTGTACGTCGATTCCTGCTTTCTTTAGCTCTGTAACGGTCTGCCCAGGCTGCAGCGAGGTTTCTCCCTCTTTTATGGCTATATCCTCGTTTGCAATCTGCTTTGGCTTTGCAGAAAGCTTTATCTCGTTGCTCTTGAACATCTCGTAAAGTTCGAACGGATCCTTGTTTGTAAGCACTATTGCGCTAGTGCCCGTAAGCTCCTTTGCAAGCTTCTTAGTCTGTTCGCTGCTCTCGAGTATCCTTTCAAGCGCATTCTTTCTCCCAAGTACGAATTTTCCTTCTCCCTTGAGCGTGTTCCTCACGCGTTGGAGCAGTCTGTCCGGCACCGCGCTGAGCGATACTACCCCTATCGTCTTGTAGTTCTTCAGCTCTTCAGATACCTTGTTGACGAATTCTATCTTCTGCTGCTTTGTAAACATAACCTTTCACCTCTATACGAGCCTTACAGGTTCGCTCATGGTAAGCTTCGCATATATAGATCTCACATATTGCTTGCCCGGCTTCCTGGCCAGTGCGTTCATCACAGCATCAATGTTCTCCGCAAGCTTCTGTGGCTCCATAGTTTCCTTGCCTACTATGCAGTGCACAGTTGGCAAGTATTTGCCTTTGCTTCTCAGATAGATTGATCCTATTGCGTTCTTTATAACCTTTTCAGCATCTCCTCCAACTATAGGCTTTGGCATCTTGTTCCTAGGGCCAAGAAACTGGCCTAGATTCTTCGCAATCACAGGCATAAGGCTCGCCTGCGCCAGCAGCTCGCTTTGCAGCATCTCTCTCAATGTGGCTTTGTCATTTGATATGCTTGGTATCTCAGCGCTTCCTATAACCCTGCCACCCAATCCGCTTACCTTTCCTTTGAGCGCGGAATCGTCAGCAAATACTATTATCCTACTTTCGCTGCCTTTGCCGTTCGGAAGTATAACTTCTGTGTTGAGCCTGTTCTCCTGCTTAGAAAAATCTATGCCCTTGAAATTTATTGCAAGCTCGACACTCTGGACGAACTTGCGCTTACCTTTGCCTTCCTGCAAAAGCTTGTCAAGCTTGTCAAACATCTCTTTTTCCATAGCAAATCCCTCCTGCAATCTGCAGTAATTGCGGGAAAATCAGCACGGATTATTGGTACAAAAACCTTTATAATACTTGCTTCCTGCTCTTGATTACGCTTTGAAATCACGGCATGCTGGCAAAATAACCGCATATATCAGGTTCTAAGCAATTTATGCGAGGAAACGGTAATGATCAATACTCCTTTCTCTATATTTTTAAACACCACTTTAATCTCCCTGCCTTCTATTTTCGAGATGCTTTTAAGCGCACCGTTTTTGTACATGAACGTAACTTCAGGCCGGATCATAGTATCCTTTATTTCATCCATGCTTATGTGCCTCTCGTTGCGCCTCAGTTCTGCATGACGTGTAAGAATTACATCAGCGTTTTCAGGTATTTTGGGCTGTTGCACCCTTATCTTGTATATGCCAGTCATTCTATTCCATATTAAGCGCTTTATCTAGATATTTATACCTTTTTACGCGCCCCGATAGACAAAATCTTGCGGACCTGCGCAACCAACCCTCATAAAAACAGAAAGGAACCCTGTAATTCAGGTCAAAACGGGTTATTTTTTATACACATGTACAGTTTTTACCTTTATCCTGTACTTGCCCGTCTGCTTATACTGCTCCACAACGCATATCGCTTCAACCGTCCTGCTGCCTTCAAAGGAAATGTACTCTATGACCCCTGGCTCTTTTTTACTCTCCTTTGCCTCTTCGTGGCCATATATCACTTCGGCAAGCGTGTCATCGTTTACCTCTCTCCTTTGCATCATCAATGCCGCATGCCTGTTAACAAATATGTCAGAATTCCCTGCCTCTACCTTTCTCAGCATCTCTTCAAGATAAGACTGCCCTTTGGCTTTGCAGTTTGTGCTATCCACAGTAGCGTAAACCATGGCCCCACTCTCACGCTCCAACACTTAAATTTGTCACGCAACAAATAAAAACATTGCTAAATTTTTACTATCCTTTTGCGTTATTGTAGTGTGCAATTGCTTATTGAAAGCAAGTAATAAATTATTCTGCGTTGAAAAGCAATCGTGCAAAGTATTACCTACCTCCCTCTTCATGGCGGGCAGGCTCCCCGATGGCTTTATAAACGAATGGTTCAGCTAGCAAACGCTATAGTGGAAGTGATAATTGACGAGTTTGGTCCTGACGAGCTACTGAAGCGGCTTGCAGACCCGAACTGGCTGCAGGCTCTTTCGTGCACGATAGGCTACGATTGGCACAGCAGCGGCACTACTACTGTTACAATGGCAGCGATGAAAGAGGCGCTTAACGGAAGCGGAGAGGTATTCATAGCAGGCGGCAAGGGGAGAACAGGACTCAAGACGCCGCAGGAGATAATCGAAGGCGTAGACAAGCTTTCAATTCCTGGTATGGGCCCTAATTTTATTGAAGCAAGCAGGCTTGCTGCAAAGATAGATTCTGCGATGGTCTACGACAATATAAGCATATACCATCACACGTTCTCATTCTCAAAAACAGGAAAATGGGCTGTGGTGCAGCAAGCCATGCAAGAAGCCCGCGGCATTGCGATAAGGTTCCAAGCCTATTCCGAGATGCTCAATATCAAAGATGTTGCAAACGAATTCAATTCCGCAATAGTTGCGCCAAGCAGCGGGCAAAGCCTTGATCTTACCTATACGAATAATGCAGAGGTAAGGCGCGCGCTACCCGAAGCGCTATGCGAGCTGGCGCGCGTGGTATCCTATCCAGACAGGCACGCAATAATACCGCAGATAGATATAGGGAAAAGAGGAATAGAGGCCATAAAGAACGCTTCAGAGCTGGATCCAAAGGATTACAAGGAGCTGCTCCTCTCCAAGGGGATAGGCAGGAAAACCCTGCGCTCGCTTGCTTTTGTAGCTTCATTAATATTCGGTAAGGAGCTTGCGTATCGAGATCCAGTAACGTACGCTTACAACGTTGGGGGCAAGGATGGCATACCATTCCATATAAGCAAGGAAGGATACGACAATCTTATCGATAGCATGAAAGAAATAATAGATGCTTCGCGCATCGAAAAAGAAGAAAAGATTAGCGCTATGAAGAGGCTCTCAGCTGCAATGGAATTGAAATAGCGCAAGCCTCAACCGCATGTCGCCTTAGAAGAAGAGATCCAGTTGCAGTTTTGGCTTGAGGAGCATATGTTGCCTCCTAAGTCCGTGTTGTTGTAGCTGGATTCCGAAGCGTAGCTGCATATTATGCCTCCTGCAATTCCATTGAGCACGTCGTCCTGGAAGGTGCTTGAGGTGGTATTGGAAAGCAGCACGCCTATGCCGCTTCCGCGTTGCGCTGTATTATTCCTGAAATTTATGCCAGACGAGTCTGTTATAGCGTATGAAACAGAGCTTGCATTGACAAGGTTGCTCTGTACGACTCCGCGCTGGTCTCCTGAAAGTGCGATGCCTGTTCCGTTGACCAAGAGCCTGTTGCTTTTGAGCTCTATGTTTGTTGAGCCCGAGACGTTCATAGCAGTAGAATTTGGTGCGTTAGCATAAACAGTGTTGTTCAATACGCTTATGCTTGAATTGTATACCTTTATGGGTGTTTTGAAGCCCTTAAGGTAGCAATTTTCAAGGATGGAGCTCTGCGAGTTCTTGAATAGTGCAAATGTTCCGTTAGAATCTGATATTATCGTGTGGCCGTTGCAGTTTATCGTGGTGCCGTTTGCATATGCCCCGAAGCACAGCGCGCCGGCAGTGTACTCATAATCCGAGGTTATCTCAACGGTTTGCGGTGTAAGCAGCGCCGTGCATGCAGGAAACGGCGATATGGGGGATACTGCCGCAAGCCAATCGCAATTCTGCTTTGTGTTTCCGAAGTTTATGCCTCCGTTCTCAGCATTTATATCGCTGTCCTGTGGTGAGCACGCATAGTCGTTTAACTCGCTTATCTGGAACGTGTTGTTCGATACTGTGTTGTTAAACGAATCTCCTGTAAAATACATGCCTATCTTATTCTTTATTCCTATATTCTTCTCCACAAGGTTCCTGGTGGAATTCGAGACCATTATGCCTGTATTCGTGTCTGTACCGGTGAGGTTGTTGCTCATTATGCTTGAGTTTGAGACATGGCTCAGGTATATGCTGGTGTTGTATGCTCCCTTTATTACAGAGTTATAGACGCTCGCTCTACTTACGTTTAAAAGCGATATCGCCATCTTCGCGTTTGTAGAATTGATATTGTAAATTCTTGCTTTGGACAGATTTGAAGTGACAACGCCATATGGAAAGTCATTCAGCGTGCAGTTGCTTATAGAAACATTATTAACGCCGTTAACCTCAAAGGCGGTTCCATCCGGATTTGAAGAAGATAGCGTTATGCTGTGGTAAGCGCAATTTAGTGCAACGTTTGGCGTCTTTATCTCAAAGCATTGTGGATTCGTAATCACCAGATTCTGCTGCAGCGTATAATTTCCTGGCTTTGTTATAGTCTGGCAGGAGCTTATGGGTATGAATGTCTCAGATGGCGCTATATGCTGCGCGCATGTTGCCCATGCAGCATTTGTAAGAGCGCATGATGTGGTCTGCATGAAGTTCTCAGAAGCGTTTGCGGAATCTACGCTCGCATATACCGAAAGCTTTGTGCTGTTTCGTACCGCGCCGCCTGCAAACGCATTGCCTATTGAGCTGCTTATGTAAGCGCCGTAAGTATTATTCGCAAGCGTGAAGTTAGTAAATGTGACTCCTGTGGTCTTTGTGAGGTAAACGCCGTAGGTGCCACCCTTTGCAGAAATGTCAGATACTATACCTCCGTTACAAGTGGCG
>JAKATY010000044.1 GCA_021827955.1 Microcaldota archaeon
TATCTCCTTACAGAGAATTGTTCCAATTCAATTTATTCTGGGCAGATCCTATGCAATAAAATTATTTAAATGCTTAGAGTCTGAGTCTAATAATGTAACAACAAGCAAAGAGGGCCTATAGGGCAAGGAATCATTGTGGTTTGATGGCACAGAATGAGGAAGTAAGCAAAAATTTCTATGACGAGATACTCCCTAAGCTCTCTGGCAGGAAATTTTCAAGACCATTGTACATGGTGCACGAGCACAACGCAACAAGGCTGCATTGGGACCTCAGGCTTGAATTCGATGGCGTGCTTGAAAGCTGGGCACTTCCAAAAGAGCCTTCCCTAGTTAAGGGTGTGAAGAGACTCGCAATTCATGTAGAGCCGCACCCGCTTCTATACGGCTTATGGGAAGGTACCATACCTAAAGGCAACTACGGGGCAGGAACGGTCAAAATATGGGATACGGGTACTTTTGATACGTTGGAAAGGAGCGAAAAGAAGATAGTGGTAAATATTAAAGGCAAGAAGCTCAAAGGGCAGTATGTGCTCATTAAGATTTCTTTTGTGGGCTCAAATGACAACTGGCTGTTTTTCAAATCTTAAAGCCAACTACTTTATTTCGTTTATTTATCGATGCACAGCAAAGCCGCATTTAGCAAAAATGTGTTTGAGTTGGGGTTTTTAATTCTTCGTTCAGAAATGTAAATGGTGTATAGATGTCTGATATGGGAAGCGACACGGTACAAAGCGGCATGCAGCCGCAGTCTGGCAACTTCGGGATAGGGATAAAACCCAAAAGGCCAACAGGCGTGGCAATTCTCGCCATATTGCAAATACTGGGCGGAATAGCATATTTAGCTATAGGCATCACTTCGTCTGCCCTGCTTCGCGGTTTAATGGGCGGTATATTAATAGTCATCTTCATACCTATCGGATTGTTTGCTCTCATAACAGGAATAGCACTTTTCACAGGCAAGAATTGGGCACGCATACTTGCGCTGATTGGGGGCATACTTGACCTTATAAACATACCCGTAGGCACAATAATAGGAATACTAATGCTGTGGTACTTTACTAGGCCTAAAGTGAAAGCATATTTCGGAAAGTAGATAGAGCTATTTTTTATTTGTTTTATTTTGTTTTTTATATTTTAATTTTTGTTAGGTTATTGAGCTTCTAAATTTCCATATAACTTTTTATCTCCTTCATTAGCGCTAGTACTGTCTCGTTTTCAGATTTGTCAGGAAAAGAACCCAATACATATAGCGCCTCCTTGGGCTTTCCCGTCTTAAATGCTGCATATGCCAGATAGTAGGCAGCGTTTAGCGTGAATAGGTCTCCGGAAAGCAGCCTCTCTGCGTGATTTGCCGCTCCAGCGTAATCGCGCAAACCATTTTTTAAAACCATGTTTTCATATTCGGATAGCAGAATATTGCCAAGTTTTCCTGTTTTCTCTAAAGTAGAATGCGCCGCTTTCAGGTCTCCTAGCTTCATATATGCCATAAACATTGCGTGAATGTACTTTGCAGTTTCCGGCCCTCCCGAAATGCCTTTTTTCGCAGTATATACGGCTTTGGAGAAAAGCAGCCTCGCTTTTGAGAATGCCGCAAGAGAGTTGTTCCTGTGCGTTGTGTTCTCCTCCATAAATCCTTTCAGCGCATAGTTTATCTGGGCAGTTTCATAGTTTGATTCAGAAATGCATGCAAGCGCCTCTGCATAAGCAAAGTATGGGTTTGTTGCGTATTCTGGTAATGCTTCGTAAGCCTGCTCTGCTTGTGCAAAATCGTTGCTTTGCACCAGCTTCCTTATCTCGGATGCGGCCTTTGTGTCCTCTTGGTTCAGCGCCTTGGCGGAAGGTATGAACGCTTCGCAGTTTGAGCAGAAGAAAGAATCAGAAACGCTGTACGTCAGCGCGCCGCAATAAGGGCAGGTGTAAGCCGCGGAGTTTGCCTCTATGCTTTTTAGTATTTTTACATACTTTTTTGGGTTCATGCTGCAATCGCCGCGCAAAAATTTACGATTACGAAATAGATTGTATGGCAAACAATATAATGCTAATTGTAGGCAATATCAGTGATGGTATTATGGTTACTGTGCAGGATGTCGTAAAGGTGCTTTCACAATGCGTCGATCCGGAACTTAATGCGAACATCGTGGATCTTGGCTTAATTTACGACATCAAGGTCATGGAAGGCAAGGATATAAAGGTGAAACTCACAATGACCTCACCAATGTGTCCCGTGACAAGCATAATACTTGCAGATGTGAAGTTGAGGCTTGACTCGTTAAAGTCAGGAGGCAATATCGATATAGAGCTTGTTTGGGATCCAGCATGGAACCCGGATATGATGAGCGATACCCTCAAATATAGAGACTGATTTCCGGATTTAAACCCATTTTTCCTCCAGGATCACGTTTCTATCCTTATTCTTTAGTCAATATATATGCTCTTCATCGGCTCTGTGGTAATCTACCAGCTCCGAATCCTTGAACCAAAGACTGAGCTCCTTTTTTGCGGCTTTTGCATCTTCTGAAGCATGAACTACATTGCGTACAGGCCTTCCTTTTAAATCGCCCATCTCATAGGAGTCTAATCCATACCTGCCCCTTATGGAAGATGGATCCGCGCTTCTTGGTTCTGTGCCACCCGTAAGCTTCCTAACTACATATATCGCTTCATTACCTTCAAGCGCTATCGCTATTACCGGACCGCTTGTCAGATGCGCTAGAAGCATGTTCCTTACCCTGTTGCCTATCTCAATCTCGCTTTCTTTTATTTCTATTCCCTTCTTTTGTGCCGATTCCTTGGTTTTTCTACCTACGGAAGTGAGCCATTCTTCATCCGCAGCGTAATGCTTTCCTGCCAGGTCTTTATCGGGCCTCACCATTTTTATACCGACTATTTTAAGCCCTGCATCCTCAAATGTAGTTATTACCTTGCCTATCAGAGCACGGTAAACTCCTTCTGGCTTTATCAAAACCAGCGTTCTTTCTATCATGTTATCATCTTTAGCATATTTGCCTCGTATTTGCCAGAAAACTTTTATAACCCGTAAGTAAAGCAGTATATTGCCCTATGCTGTGCCTCTTTTATCTTGAATCATATGCGATAATATCTAAGTGCAAACCATGTTTATAACTTTTGCTTTCAATCATTAAGTTATACGATTACATGGACTTCATCTCTTTCATAGCGCTTATTGTCCTAGATACTACAGCATCTTGGCTCAGGATGTTTGCTGCGCTTTTTCTCTCCATCTTGCTCAGCATTGCTGTGGGGATATACGCTGCAACATCCAGAAAGGCTGAAAGAATAATCCTGCCAGTTGTTGATATATTCCAAACCCTCCCTATACTCGCATTTTTCCCCTTTGTAATATATATATTTGTATTCCTCCTTCCGGGGTACATAGGGATAAACGCCGCCGTCATCTTCCTGATAGTGACAAGCATGGCATGGAACATAATATTCGGCGTTTACGAAGCTGTAAAGGTGCTTCCCAACGAATTTGTGGAGCTCGCCGATCTCTACGACATGAGCTCTTGGCAGAGGGTGCGCAAGATCTTTATCCCTGCCGCAATGCCGCGCGTAGTCGAGCAATCCGTGCTTTCGTGGTCTATAGGCCTTTTTTATCTCGTGACAAGCGAAATATTCTCGATAGGCAACGCGAATTACGCGGTGAAGTACGGGATAGGCGTTGCACTTGCTCAACTTGCCTTTTCCGGAAATTATCTTTACTATGCAATAGGCATAGCGGTTTTCATAGCATTTGTAGTTGCCACGCGTTTTCTGTTTTTCAGGCCTCTTGAGCTCCACTTTACCAAGTACAATAGGGTCTCTGAGGAATCGAAGAAGCATTTTGCCCTGCATTTCGGCATAGCAAAGGCCTTCAATTATCTGCCAAAGCTAGTACGTGCTCCTGCGAAAAGACTCCGAGCCATCAGCGCTTTCAGGCGTGCTCGCCATCCTGCCGGAGCGAGCCGCAATGCGGGAGCGCATGCCGCTCTTCCCCGCGAAGGTATCAAGAACCTTAAAATAAAGGGATTGAAGAAAGGCCTTGGCGGCATTGCAGCCTTGGTGCTCGCAATGCTCCTCCTTGCTGTTGTCTTGCGTTATCCTGTGGTTGTGCACTACGAATACGAAGCGCTGGTTTCTCTTGCTGTTTCTTTTGCAAGAATCTGGCTTGCATTCGCAGCCATACTAGCAATCGCGTTCCCTGTCTGTGTTTACCTGATATTCATCTCAAAGCATCGCAATTCCTACCTGCTTTTCTTCCAGGTAATCGCATCAATACCGGCGACAATACTTCTGCCAATAATAGTTATCGCGCTGAAAGGATATGCGCTTCACAGCGAGCTCACCGCTTTCGTAATATTCTTCCTTAGCGGCATATGGTACATAATCTTCAGCGTTATTGCCAGCTCTACTTCCATATCTGGTGAAATCTTTGAGGTGAAAAGGCTTTTCGGCATAAAAGGCAAGAGCGCATGGAAATACATATACAGCAGAGCGCTTCTTCCAGGATTGATAACCGGAAGCGTTACTGCGATAGCAGCGGAATGGAACGCAAGCATAGTGGCAGAGTACTTTACCACTACGGGCATAAGCGGTACGAATGTGGTGAGCTCAGTAAGTGTAGGAATAGGCAAGCTCCTCGACGTTTCGCTGGGATCGGGGAACATAACTCTCATGATAATAGCGCTGCTCAATCTTACTGCAATGATAATAATCGTAAATACCTTCCTGTGGAAAAGGCTTTATAGGAAAGTTTCAAACACATATAAGTAGAAGCGGGCAGCGAGCGGAAAGAGCTGCACCGCATGGCGTTAGGTTTTGACAGGTCGTTGATATGAGCGAAGTCGTGCTCGAGGTTAGGGACATAGTGTTTTCTTATGACGATAGCCCGTCGCAAAGGATACTAGACAAGATAAGCTTCAAGGCGCAGAAGGGCGAATTCGTCTCTCTTATAGGCCCTTCGGGTTGCGGCAAAAGCACTCTTCTCCGCATACTAGCAAGGCTCATCCCTCCAGTGTCAGGAGAAGTAATCTATAAGGGCAAGCGCCTTTATGCTCCTACAAGAGAGATCTCCTTCGTGTTTCAGGATTTTGCCCTGCTCCCCTGGCTTACAAATCTGGAGAACGTGAAGATAGGGCTTGCCAATTCTGAAATCAGCGAAGAGGAAAAGAAGAGGAAGGCATCAGGCATGCTTGAAAAGATGGGATTGGAGAGCGTCGCGGATTACTATCCTAATGCGCTGAGCGGAGGCATGAAACAAAGAGTTGGAATAGCAAGGGCGATAGTTTCTGATCCTAATGTGCTGCTTATGGACGAGCCTTTCAGCTCTCTCGACGAGCTGACGGCAAACGCGCTCAGGGGGGATGTGGTTTCGATGCTCAAAAGCAGCGACATTTCTGTAAACTCGGTAATAATGGTAACGCACAACGTGGAGGAGGCTGTAGAGATATCTGACAAGATAGTTGTGCTGTCAAACAAGCCCACAAAGATAAAGCAGGAGATGCAGCTCAAGCTGAGCTATCCAAGGAACAGGCACAGCAAGGTATTCATGCAAGCTGTGGACAAAGTATACGAGCTGCTCACGAAATAGCTTTGCACGCTTTCAGCTTAGGCGGCTTTCCAGCTGTCGTTTTCCTGGTCGTAAACAAGAAGCCTGAGCCTTACCGCCCATTTCACAAGAAGTTTCCTCAACTGCTCCATAAATTTCAGTTTGTCGCTGTAGAATGCGAGATTGTTCTCCCTGAGTACATCAGCCAGCCTTTCCGTGGTTATGCTTCCCTCTATTCTCGCAGCGGCAAGCACGGTCCTGAAAGGCTCGGCATTGCTGAGCGGCTCCCTTATTATGGATTGCATGTTCTTGAGGTTGAGCTGCTTGCCGTTTTCTGTAAGCTTTACCTTCCCATCTTCCACTTTGGCAAGCCCGAGTATTTTGCACGTATCAAGTATTGGAAAAAGGTCGTCTATCTCCTCCTCGGCTTCATCAGCCAGCTCGGCAATTCCCATGTTGCCTCCATTGTCCTTGACAAGTTTCAGCACGCCTCGCATCTGCGTTATGCCCGCTTCCACGGGAAAAAGATTAGGCATTATACACCTTTATTGATTGATTTGAGAAAATTTTTATTTCTACCTTTTCGCTTCTGGTAACGCGTTTGGCCTCATTGCTAAGCTTTTGTGCGCTTACCATGGCACCTTTTTGAGATGCAGCATGTGTGCTCCCCTGTTTGTGAGCACGTGGAGTGCTCCAGTCAGAATTATAAGGAACA
Organism: Microcaldota archaeon; assembly: GCA_021827955.1. Classification (GTDB taxonomy): domain Archaea; phylum Micrarchaeota; class Micrarchaeia; order Micrarchaeales; family Micrarchaeaceae; genus JAKATY01. The sequence continues at coordinate 6,264 of JAKATY010000044.1, forward strand.
GTATGCCGTAAAAATCCGGGTAATGCCCCAAAGGCGCAGCAAATAGCATCGCAAATATGAAGAATCCGTACTGGTCCATTATAGGAAACGGAGCGCCGGGTCTCATGCTCATCCTTCTTTTCACGAAGCTGCCAAGAAGGTCCCCAAACACCGTGCCTATCGCAAGCAACACTGAAATAAGCAGCATGTATTTGAAAAACGGGAACTCGAGAGCGCCAATTGCTATCCCGGAAAGCAGCGCCGCTATTGTGCCTTTTATGGTTTTATTATCTCCGAATATCCTTATGCCTTTTATCTTCTTGCTCAGATCCAACGGCTTTCCGCCTCCGAAGATTACTGGAGAGCCGTTTGCAACGTAAGCAGGCAGTATGTACAGTATCGGATAAGCGATTATGCTATATAAATAATAGGCAAAAGGCATGGTATGCACTTATCCTGCTTCTATGCGCCCCTCGGCTATCCTTTCAGAGCCTCCTCCCTTCAGTGCAGCGCTCCTGCCCGCTATCTTATTAGCATTTGCTTTAAGCAGCTCGGCGGCATTCTTTCCAGAGGCAGGCCCTGCTATTGCAACAGCATCTAGCGATCCGTTGTACAATATTATAGCAGCTTTGCTGTTATACTTCACAACCTCTGTTGCTATGCGCCGCAGCATTTTTCTGTCATAGTCTAGCTTGGCAATGATGGTGTTGTTTTCACGCTTTCCTTCAATCATCCTTTCTGCAAGCACCTTTGCCATTTCGTCTTCAAGCTTTTCATATTTGTCCTTTACCTCGCGCAGCTCCTTAATCCTGTCCTCTACGCCTTTCCCTGCGCTTCCCGGTTCTACTCCAGCAATATCTGCAATCCTTCTTATCTGCGATTCAATACCTTTGATGTAGTCTACGGCTGCTTTGCCTGCAACAAATTCTATCCTGTCTATGCCATCGTGGATCCTGTAAGATGAGATTATCTTTATGAGGCCTATGTCTGATTCCCTGCCGGCGAGATGCAGTCCTCCGCACGCTTCAGCATCGATGAGATTGCCTTTCATGTCATTTATTTTTACTATCCTGAGCATGCTCGCTGGAACTCCGTGGCCTTGGTATATCGAGAAGCCGAACTTTGTCTCAGCGCTTTTTCTATCCATCTCATCCATGCTTACCTTTATCCCTCTTACAATAAAATCGTTAGCCGTGTCTTCTATATCCCTTAGCTGCTTCTCTGTAAGCCTCTCATAATGCGCTATGTCTATATGTGCCTTGTCCTCGCTCTTTTTCGCACCTTCTTGCCACGCGTGTTGCCCTAACACTTTTCTCGCAGCCGCGCTGATAAGATGCGTGGCTGTGTGATGTGCCATAAGCCTGAGCCTTCGTTCCATATTTACCTTGCATCTTACTTTCTCTCCATCCTTGAATTCGTGCTTCTTTTCAAGGAAATGAACTATGACACCGTTGGCGCTTTTTACCTCTACCACACGCTCTTCTCCTATGGTTCCATGATCTGCTTCCTGTCCGCCACCTTCGGGATAAAATGGGCTTTGGTCGAGCACGACCATATTGCCCTTGCTCTTAAGCACAGTGGAAATAGAATCTTCCGCAAAATCGTAGTAAAGCTTTTTCGTGGGCTTTAGTCCATGCAAATCTATTCCAATCTCTTCATCTTTCTTCTTTCTTCCTCCTACAAAATCGCCAACCATTATGTCAGAATAAGCATCTTCAGGTATCTTGATCTCTACGCCTTTCTCCTTCGCAACAGAGCTTATGAAGTCCGGTGTTATGCCGTTGCTCTGGTAGAGTATTTTAAGCTTGTCGGATGTTGGCTGCTCGTTCTTTGCTATCATGTCCGAAACAATCCTTCTCGCGGAAGCCTTTGTCTCTCCATACCTCCTCTTTTCTATCTCTATTATATCTCCAATCTCTTCAAGCCCTTCTCCTATATTCCTGTATATGGGCTTCAGCCCCTCAACTTCTATCTCTATTATCTTCATCAGGTCTATGTTCAAGTTGTATCTATCCATGAAGTCGAATATTCTTCTAAGCAATATGCGAAGATTATAACCTCCTCCAACATTGCTCGGCAATGCGCCTCCGCTAACTCCGAAAAGCAGGCTGCGCATATGGTCCGGCACCGCATAGATTGCCTGCATTGGTTTTATTACCCCGATATAATCCTTTTCTGGTATACCTAGCTTCTTTGCAAGTTTTTCCTCTTCATCACTCCTGTGCTCTTCAGCAACGTCTATCGCGCTTGCCGCTCCCGCTATCTTAGAATAAAGATTGCGATCCGGCTTGAAGCCCGTGCTTGAGTAAATATAGCCAAGCTCTTTAGGAAAGACAGCATCGTAAGCTGTTTGCTCTCCTGTCTTGAACCAGAGCAACCGTTCGAAACCCCAGCCGACATCTACGACTTTTCCGTCAAGCTCGCTGGTTTTGCCATGTGAGTATTCGAATTGTGTGAATACGCTGTTTACTATCTCAAGACCTCCTGAGAAACTTTCAAGGCACGGTCCAAATTCAGAAAAGTCTCCCATCGCCCATACGTCCTCTACGTAAGTTATTTCTTCCTTCTTTATGCCCAGAAGGGATGTGAGCGCCTTGAAGTTAAGATCGATTGTTCTGTCGCGCCAATATCCTTCTTTCGGATAGTTGAATGCGGTTTGGTTCGCCATCATGAAAGAGGTAAAATGCCTGCCGCTTACCCCTACATTAGGAACATCGCTGAATCTCATGCACATCTGCGGCACAAGAAGAGGGTTGGCGTTGTATTCAAAACTTATCTTGCCATTCTCCAATCTCTGAAAATCCTGTATGCCTGCTATTACGAAATACAAATCTGGCCTCCACCTGCTCACAACAGGATAGCTCTCTATTATTTCGTGACCGTTGTCCTTGAAGAATTCAGAAAACTCCTTCCAGAATCCCGCATAGCTCTTCTTTGCAGGCTTGCCTTTTATGAATGCGTAAGGTTCATGGGAAGGATCACCGCACAGCGTCCTTTCGTGGTCGGCAGTCCAAAAATATTTGCCGCATATGCTGCATTGCTTTCTTTCAAAGCCTTCGCTTTCGAACAGCTTTGTGCTGTAATATTTTTTGTAATCTTTTGAAAAATCCTTCCTGAGGTCTTCCTTGCTCAGCATCTCAAAGCACCTTTTGCCTGTCTACGTACCAAACCTTGCATTGCTTTCCGAAGAATTGGCAGTAGTTGCACTTCCATTTCTCGCTTTCATCTACGGGTTTTGCCCCCCTTTCGCCTCTCCAGTACCCTAGCGCGTAACTCATCTTTTTGGAAAACTCCCCTTCATCATATTTTATGTCATAGGTTTTTATTACTCTCCCTGTTGGCGTGAATGTATATCGCAAGCGTGCGACATCGCTTATCCTTGGGGCTTTAATTATCTCGTTGAAGTATTCCTTAGCCACTTCGGTAATGGTCGCATGCTGCCCTTCGACTCCCGCTTCTTTCAGCTGCTTGGCAAAACCAGGAGTAACCTTCAAAGAATCTATACGGTAGCTTCTCGTGAAGTCCTCAACCGAATAAGAGTTGCTTTTTATATCTTTCAGCATCTTGACGTAGAGCTGGACCTGCACGGCATGGGAAGAAAGCTGCGCCTGCGTGGGTTCTTTATCGCTGCCTTTTGTCTTGTCCTCATAAACCAAGATCTCTCCGTCTTCAAGCCTGATCTCGTCGAGTTTGCCTGCTATCTTGAAGCCATTGGCAGAGCCGTATATGCTTATCTCCCTCGCTATGCCCCTCTCTCCAAGCGTTGAGAACGCGAGGTATCCTGCATAAAGATTCTTGTAGAAAGAGTCTGCATAGCTCTCGGGCTTGAGCTTGAGTGGTATATTTACCATGGTCTCTATCTCCTTGTGCGCCTCGCTGCCGCTGCGCATCTGGGGGCTCTCCTTCCTGCCGTATATATAGCCCAGCTCCATCTGCTTTTCGCACCAGAATTGCGCAGCTATATCCGTGGCGCGTATGACGCTCTTGTGCAGTTTCTCCATGGTATTTCTGCCTTTTTCTACATCCGTTCCAACACCGTGATCAAAATCCATAAATCAGCCCGTCTACCATTCGTCATAGCAATTGCTCGGTGATCACCTTATTCATCACAGCAGTTTTTGCCCAAGGAAATAATAAATAGGTTAGTGCGAATCTCTTCTTTTGAGGTGCCTGAGCGCAAGCGCATATACCAAATAAAGTGCCAGCACAAATATGCCTATCGCCGAAAGTATCTGCTCGGCGCTTGTGCCAGAAAGCGCATAAAAGCCAAATACCATCAGTACTATATTCCATATCACGGCTCCGGATATCGAATACGCGAAAAACGATTTCGGTTTCATCCTGGCAAATCCTGCCGGAAAGCTCATTACTGTCCTTATAACGGGTACAAGCCTCGTCAGAAATACCGCTGCCATCCCGTTCCTCTCAAACCAAGCATCGAAAGCATCGAGCTGAGACTGCCTTATGCGAAAAAATCGCAGATGCCTGTACACCAAATCTTTTCCTATAAAATAGCCTATGTAATAGTCTATCGCTATGCCTGCGCCGCTGCCAAGTATCGAAGCAGCTAGCGCAGGATAAAAGTTGAATATGTGCTTCGCGGCGAATAATCCTGCAAGAGGCATTATCACCTCGCTTGGTATCGGTATTGTTGCGCTTTCCAGAAGCATCAGGAAGAACACTGCAGCGTATCCATACGTGTGAAAGAAGCCCGTTATTATAGTATAAAAATTGCTGTAGTAATAAGATAGGCTCAAGTTTAGTAGCAGCACGTTAGCCAGCATATATTAACCTCATACTACGGCGTGAAAGACGCCAGCAAAGTAAGAAAAAGTGCGCGGCTAAAAGCTAAATACCTTTGGTATTGCGGCAATTGCTTTTTCATTCCTGCTTCTCCGCACCCTCTTCGCGCGTATATCCTGTGCTTATCATCTCATTAAGTACGTCTATAAGGTAGCTTGCGTTTTTTGTTATGTCGCTTTCGGTTATTATACCTATGAGCTTCTTGTTCCCATCAACTACGCAGAGCCTCTTTATCTTGTTGTCAGCCATGTATCTTGCCGCCTCTTCAAGCTTCTTCTCTTTTGTTATAGTAAGCAGGGGCTTGCTCATCACATGCCTGGCCTTTGCAAAAAACAGCGTGCGCTTCGTGCCGGCAAGCAATCTCCTTACTATATCCCTTTCAGTTATCATGCCTATCGGAGCGTTTGATTTGTCTACTACTACGATGCCTCCTACCTCATGTGCTTTCATTTTTGCAGCTATGCTCTTCACGCTCTCATCTTCGCGTGCCGTTACTACCGGAGAGCTCATTATGTCGCTAACAAGCAACGATCTGGTATCCGCGTACATTCCATCCACAATATTATGTTCGCGAAATACCTTTTTAAAGATTAGTAAAAATTGTGTTTATCCGTATTGCATCGGACCAATTTTTTGGGATATTTAAATCTCTTGCCATTTTTATATCTCGCTTTCCTTCTGGTTCTCATACTTTGTCGCCTTTGCCCACAGCTCCTCGAACCTTCTGTATACATCACCTCTGCTTACTTCTACGATGTGCTCGCTCTTCCTGTTTATTATATTGAGCGGAGGTATCTTGTATGCTGTATTATCGTCAATCATTAATCTCTCGTGCTGCGCCGTCGCATCCTCCGCTCTAAGTATCCTGATCTCCAAGCCTAAATTTTTTGAAGCTAGCTCAGATTTGAAATCCAGATACGTGCGCCAGAAATCCTTGCCGAATCTCTCGCCATTGGCTAGTATCCTGAAACCTTTGTACCTGCTTTCGTTGCCTTTGGTTATGCGCGACAGGTTCTCTACCGCTTGTGCATCAAAATGCTGGTCGAGTATGCATATCTCGCCGCTCAGCTTTTTCATGAGCCTGTTCGAGAGTACCATTATGTTCGTATAGGGGGTTTCCGGATTTATCTCTATGGGCTGCATCTTTCTTGCGGCCCGCGTTTTTGTTCCCCACATATAGGGGTAGAGCGCCGCAAAAAGTGCCGTGGCGGCACTGAAATAGTACGTGTAATACTCTGAAATGAAGCCGCCAAAAGAAAAATTGAATTCCAGTATTAATGTGATAAGCAGGAAAGAGAGTGCAGATACAGCGACTATGGCCCGCTCTATTTTGGGAAACTGCCTTTTTATTACCCACGCGATGCCTATCGCAAGCAGTATTATTGCGAACACGATCAGCATGTATGCTATGTATACCCCAAGCCGAAGTGCACTTCCCGCAGCGATGAGTGTGAATAGAGAAGAAGATGTCGCATTTATATTGTAGGTCCTTATCACAGTAATTGCACCGCTGTACTCGCCCAAATAATATGAAATCTGCTCTACGTAGTAGATGGCGCTGAGCACAGCTAGAAAGCCGGCAAGTATCGCCACATATGCGTTAAGCCTCTTTTTCTCTTCAATCTCCATATCATTGCCTTCTCAGAAGCGCTTGCAAAGTAAACCCTGTATTAACATTCAAATATGTCAAATTAGGAATTTAATAATCTTTATGTGCAAAACT
>JAKATY010000054.1 GCA_021827955.1 Microcaldota archaeon
CCGACATCTTATATTTTTCAACAGCGAGCTCTACCTTGACCTTTGAATGGTTTATTATCACCTCCTTCGCACCGTCCTGGATCTTCCTTCCCAGCGTGCCTTCGGCCTGGTATCCTACAAGTATGAGCTTGTTCATGGAGTTCCCTGCCAGCTTTGTCAAGTAGAAGAGCACAGGCCCTCCCACCATCATGCCGCTGGTAGTGACTATTATGCTGCTTGAATCGTCGCTTACTATCTTGTTCCTCTCTCCTTTCTTTTCAACCGGCACGAAATTTGGGCTCTTGAACGGGTCATAATCGCTCATCAGTATCCTTTTCTGCAGTTCCTCCCTGCAGAATATCACGTTGTGCCTGTGTATCCTCATTGCCCTGTTTATCATTCCGTCTATATAGATCGGAACCTTGGGTATCCTTCCCGAATTGAGGTAATCATCAAGTATGAGCAGTATCTCCTGCCCCCTTCCTACAGCAAATGTCGGAATTATTACCTTGCCTCCTGCCATAATCGTAGTCCTTACGCTTTCTATCATCTTGCTCGTCATGTCGTCCCTCTTCGGAAAGACGTCTGTTTTGGCGCCGTATGTGCTTTCGGTTATGAGCGCATCCGCTCTCAGTCCCTTCACGTTCGCGCCATTGAGAAGCTTTGAGCTTGCAAGGTTTATGTCGCCTGTATACAGCAGGGTGCGCGTGCCGTCGCTTACGCTTATCAGCGCGCTGCCCAGTATGTGGCCTGCGCTTATGAATTTTATCGTAAGGTCGTTGAACTTGAACTCTTTGTCGTAATCCACTATCTTCTGGTGCTTTGCCATTACGGCAAGCCCTTCTTTCGTGACATTTGAAGGTTTTGAAATCCTCAAATAGTCATTTATGATTACGTTTGTGAGCTCCATAGTGGGCTTTGTCGCGTACACCTCTTTCTGGTATCCCGCGCTGTACAAATGCGGCAAAAATCCGCAATGATCCAGATGCGCATGTGTTATGAACACACCGTCTAGGCTCTTTATCTCCTCGGCACTTATTTTAGGCCTTTCTTCGACCTCTCCGAGCTTGATTCCAGCGTCAAGCAATATCTTAGACTTCTTAGTCTTTACCATGATGCAGCTTCTTCCTACTTCTCCTGCACCTCCAAAAAAAGAAATTTCCATTTCAAACACTTTATTTTATTTTTTATCTATCTTTATTTATCTTATTTTTATTTTATCTTGTTCTTTATTTATCTATTCTATTTATTTTGCCCATTCAATATCCTGCCATTTACAAATCTCTCTATAGGCATCGCAGCTTCTTCACGTTTTGTTACTATGCCGCAGAATCCGAAGCATTTTCTATACTTTCTCGCTTTATTTTACCCACAGCCAGCGTCATTATCCAATCGGCATTGCTTATCGACGGCATTCAGCCGGTCGGCTTTCTCTTTATCACTGCTATATCCTCCAAGTTTATCGTAGGGAACTGCTTTGGCGCTTGCCTCTCCTTTTTCGCCTGCTTCTGTTCTTTGCTCCTCTTTATGTTAAGCACGCTCCTTAGCTTTGCATACAATTCATCAAGCGTTGAATCATACTCCTTTACTTTCTTGCTCGTCTCTCCCATCTTTGCCTTATACGATTCTATATCGCCTCCTATGTTGTTCATTTTTCTTTCAAGTCTTACAAACATCAACGCATCATCGAGCTTTGCGTTGACGTCCTTAATCTTCCTTATGAGCGCCCTCTCCTTTTCCAGAGAAGAAGCCTCTGTCTCTATGGCGAATTCGAGACCTCTTTTCATGCGTTTTAGCTTGCCTATAGACCTTCTGCTCTCCTCGAGCTCCTTTTGGTGCGAGTTGAGCAACTCGGCTATTGCCTTGTGCTCTTCCTCCTTGTAGCTCATGAGCCTTTCAAGGTTTTTGAGCTCTTTTATCACGCCCCTCCTTTCTGCGCTTACCTTGTCTATCTTATCCTTTATCTCCTTGGATTCGGGGTTGTTTGACTCCGCGATTAACTCGTTCAGCGTTTTGAAGGGCTTGCCGCTTTGCTGGCCGTTCTGCTGTGCGCCTTTCTGAGGCGATTGCACTTTCTCTGCGCTATCCCTCTCCTGTTGTGTTTTTGCAACAGGCACTTCGTTTTCTGCTTTGCCGTTATTTACGTCCAGCTAATCGCCGTATCTGAGTAGATTACAAATAGGATTGCATACTATTGCTTGAGATATCTTTATAAATATTAAGCAACTTTGCGGCAACTTCCTCATCAGAGTACCTCTCTGCGGTCTGCCTCATCGTATTATATCTGCCCTCTCTATTTATAACTCTTTCTATTTTTCTTGCGCAGCTTTTTGGCTTGCCCGGCACGAATTTTTCCCCATTTTTGCCGTTGATTACGATTTCTTTCAGCGCCAGATAGTTTGCCGCGACAACCGGTTTGTTCATCGCCATGGCTTCAAGCGCCACTATGCCCTGCGTTTCGAAAGTTGAAGGTATGCAAAGCAAATCGCATGCTGCATAGTGTTCGGCAAGCTCCTCTTCTTTTACAAATCCCAGGAATTTTACGATGTCGCTTATGCCGAGCTCTATGGCCATCTTCCTGTAGTAATCTTCTGCGGGTCCTGTGCCTCCTATAGCGAATCTCACGTCTTCCCTTTTCGATTTGAGGATCCTTGCCGCTTCGAGCATGATCTCTATGTTCTTTTCCTTGCTTATCCTTCCAAGGTAAAGCACCAGCTTGCTGTTTTTGTTTTTACCGCCAAGGAGCTTTCTTCGGATCCTGGCTCCGCTTACCTTTTTGTAGTCAAACTTTTCAAGGTCTATGCCATTTGGAACTACAAACACGTTCTTTATTCCACGCCTAACAAGCATCTCCTTTATTGCGTTGCTTGGTGCTATTACTGCGTTGCATCTGTTGTAGAAAAAGCGTGCATAGCTCCACGAGCGCTTTAGTATGAACTTCTGGAGCCTTTTGTTCTGCACCGTGTACTCCTTTATCACTGACCTGTTTGTGAAAAGCGTATGGAACGATGCGACTATCGGAACCCTGTTTATCCTGGCAAATATGAGTGCCGACATACCCATCGTAAACGGAGTGTGCGCATGCACCACATCTATGCCTCTTGAGAGCCTGAGCGAATCGAATGACGGGAAAAACGCTATGCTGTACTGCGGATACTTCTTCAGTTTTATTCCACGTGCCACAAATACGTTCCTATGCCTTTCCGCGGCCTGCTTCGTACCGCCATTTCCGCTAGCGAATACATATACTGTATGCCCTTTCTTCTCCAGCTCTTTCTTTGCGTTGAGTATGGAGGTAACTACCCCGTCAACAGCGGGAAGAAAAGTATCTGTATAAAACGCAATCTTCATTTTTTCCGACGTGCAATCACACTGAAATCAGCTAAACTAAGGGTATACTGAATTAAATCTTGCGTTACGCCCCATGCGCCGCAGCCCGGCAAGAGCGCATCTATTCGCTTTTTTCCGCAATCGCTTCAGCCTTTTTCTGCTCTGTCTTTGCTTCAAGCAATACCGCTTTTCCTCCTGCGCCTTCTATCTTCTCTATCGCCTTCTTGGAAAACGCGCTTGCCTTTATGGTTGCTCCTGCGCTTGCCGCTCCATTGCTAAGTACCTTGTATCCGCGCAGTTCCAGCACGTTTCCGGAATTACTACTGCCTTTCTGGACCGCGAGCTTTCTGCCTATCTCCGAAAGCGTTATCTCATTCAGCTTCTTGTATCCAAATGGTGTAAATCCCCTTTTGCCTATGAGTTCTGGCGCCTTAGCTGTGAAATACGTAAACCTGTGCTTTCTTTTTCCTTGGCCTACCCCACCTCTGTCTCCTGCACCCCTGGCATTTTTGATGTTTCCTACTCCCCATCTTCTGCTGCCAAGGTATTTCCTGTTTCTTTTTTCTTTCCTCACGACCATCATATCATCCTGAGTATGAGATTGTTTATTTCGCTGCCCATATATCCCAAGGCTCCGCCTACCTTATAACTTTGCTTTACCTCTCTGTATCCTCTGCTCGGAGGCCTAAGCGTTATCGGAAAATATTTCTTTACCTCAATCGCCTTTTCCGAGTTAGAGAAGTCAGATGCCTGAAGCGGCAGGTTCTTCTTCTTTACTATTTTTTCGAGCACCTCTTTGCTTATCTCTCCGTACGCTATATAATCGTTTGCCTTTTTGATCATTCCCAGATAGGCGTCGTTTGCATTTAGTATAATGCAGTTGTTGGGCTTCTTAAGGTGAAGCCTATCCAGGGTTTCCTGTATATCTTTCCTTACCTTTACTCTCCCTCTTACCCTGACTACGGCTATCAGATTGTTTTTTAAGTCCTTCATATTAAAACACTTTAGAAATCAGCGCTGCAAAACCCGCATTCGTTAGTTTATAGTTTAAACCATTATCTTTTTATTCTTTATACTTGCAGGCCAACATATGCCAAACAAAGCGTCAGACGCTAATGTGATAGCAATAGAAGATATTTATTGTTTGCTGTTATCGCAGCTTTGCTGAAAAAGCCAAATTTTATTGTTAAAGCCGGGTTTAATTAGCAAAGCTTGTTATCCTTGGTCCTCATAACTGCCTAGAAAACCCCTGTTCAAAATACCGCATTGCGTTATGCGCATTCCTGCGAAACTGCGAAATGTCCTGAGTGCCGGTAAAAAGCCCTGCACATAACCTTTTTATTCACTCATGGGAAAATACCTCTGTGCGACCATGTATGCCAAAGATATCCAGAGGGTAAAAAGGCTGGACATTATACTAGAAAGACTCGCCTACTTGTCAATAGGTTTGGACTTCATAGTTGCGATAGCCACGCTTTTGCTCATGAAAGGCCTGAAATTCTCTGCATCGCTTTTGATGATAGGGGATTATTTGATATTCGCGGAAGTCATAATCGCAGCCGTTTTGTTCCTAATAATATTTGCAATAAGGCATTATCAGAAAGTGCTTGAAGCTATGGCCGAATTCTTGTACCGTGCAAAGAAGCTCGGGATGAAAAAGAAATAGTGTTGATGAAGCGGCGACATCTGCTTCAGAGCTTCTCAATCGGAGTTTTCAAGTGAAACAGACAGAACAGCAGCTTTTGGGCATTGCGCTTTTTCTTCTCTTCTATTTTGCTTCAACATCGCCCAATATATGTCAGATAGAGCCGTACCTTTCCGTGTGCCGTTTCTTCCATGCCTTTGATGTCTATTTTTAGCTGCAGGTCCTGCAATGTATTGCATGCGCATGCGATCCACTGCGCTCTTGGCCGTTACTGCCGCTTCGTCTCAATAGCGTCTATAGCGGCTTTCACAGATTCGGCTACATTTGGATATGTCCCAAGTTTATCTATCTCCTCCTTGCTGAACCATCCGATATCCGTGCTCTCCAATGCATTCAGCTTTGCAGTGCCGTCTCTGACTCTTGCGAGGTATATGTTGTCGAAATGTATATGCATGCCAGTAGCGTATTGCACTTCCTCGTACACTATTACAAACGGCAGCGTTTCGGTATGTGCATCTTTGAAATGGAACTCTATACCCTGCCTGTTTACCAGCGATATATCTATGCCCGTTTCCTCTTTCGTTTCCCTGACCGCAGCCTCGCTGGGAAACTCTCCCGGCTCCACGTGTCCGCCAGGAGTTAACCACATGCCGAGCTTTTTGTGCTTTATGAGCAGTGCCTTGCCATTTTCTACTACTACTGCGCTTGCGGTAATGCATCTCTTCACAGCATTTTGTACCTCCATCAAATCACTTTTAAGTCTATTGCGTCAGTGCTGTATCAAATACAGGCAGGCATCATTCGCTTTTTGTTACGCCGTTCCTAGGGCATACTGCAGCCAGCGGACATTCGCTGCATTTTGGGATTGCGCCGCATAACGCCTTGCCGTGCGCTTTCAGCATGTATGCAAAATTGTGCCAATGCTCCCTGTCTACTATGCCTTTCAGGTCTTCCTCTATCCTGTCAGGATTCTTGTTTAGGCTGAGGCCTATCCTGTAGGAAAGCTTTATTACCCATGTATCTACCGGTATGCCTTCTACTATACCGAATGCGTTTATGAGTACCGTGTTTGCGGTTTTCTCTCCTACGCCAGGAAGCTCGATAAGCTCCTCCTTTCTGTTCGGGACCTTGCCGCCGTATTTCCTGCTTATCTCTTTGAATGCGTTGATTATGTTTACCGCTTTGTTTTTGGCGTAGCTCACCTTGCTTATATATCTAAGCAGCTCTTCTGGGGTTGCATTCGCATAGTCGTCAGCGCTCTTGAATCGCCTGAAAAGTTCCGGCGTGATTGAATTTACTACACTGTCCTTCGTCTGCGCTGAAAGTATTGCTGCCGCAAGCAAATCCACAGGAGTAGAAAAATCTAGATAATACTTAGCATCCTTGTAGCTTTTTTCTATGATTTCTACTGCCCTTTTTGCGTCATTTGGGTTCAAAAGCCTTGGTACTGGCATATACTCCCTAATAGATTGAAGCAGTTTCAAATCTAAATTGTTTTCTGTGCATTTATTCTTGTGCGTATGCCCTCATCTGAAAATTTAGGGAAGTGTAAGAATGTACCGATCGAAAATCGTGATGCATGAGCCCGCCTGGAAAAAAGCGGGTTTTGCAGATGAAAAGTCGTATGCCGCAGCGCTGCTCAAAATCCTGAAAAAGCGGTATGCCAAACAGTTGAAGACCTCGCTTGGGCATTCCAGTGCTTTCGAACTGCTTGTTGCTACCATACTCTCCGCACAGGCGCAGGATGCACAGGTGAATAGGATCACACCACGCCTGTTCAAGGCGTATAGTACTATAAAAGATTTCGCAGATTCAAAGCCTTCACAACTCTACAAGTATGTAAAAAGCATAGGCCTTTACAGAAGCAAGGCCAAGAACATCGTACTCTCCGCCCGCATTATAATGGAAAAGTTCGGGGGAAAGGTGCCCTCTTCTATGGAAGAGCTCACAGAACTTCCGGGAGTTGGAAGAAAGACCGCCAATGTGGTGCTCTCCAACGCGTTTAGGGTAAACCATGGCATAGCTATAGACACGCACTGCATAACGGTGTCGAATCGGCTCGGTCTTGCGCACACTACCGATCCGGCAAAAATAGAAGAGAGGCTTATGCCCCTTTTTCCGCGCAAGGAATGGGGCAACGTCTCGCACATGCTAATAGCGCTTGGAAGGGATACCTGCACCGCAAAGGCGAAGTATTGCGAAAGGTGCGTGCTCAAGCGCATGTGCCCTTCAAGCACTTACCGTGCCGAATCAGGAAAAGGTGCTCCACATGTCTAGAATAGCTGTTTTGTTTAGCGGAGGGAAAGATTCCACTCTGGCGTTGCACAAGTCATTCGATCAGGGCATTAAAGCTGATCTGCTGATAACCTTAAAGCCAGAGAACGATTACAGTTTCATGTTCCACAAGGTGAATATAGAGCTTACGAAATTGCAGGCGGAGGCAATGGGGATAGAGCAGGAATTCGTAACCACGAAGGGTGAAAAGGAGCTGGAGCTGAACGATCTGGAGCGCGTGCTTTCAGAGAGCAACATAGGCACGCTTGTCACAGGGGCGCTTGCGAGCGAATACCAAAAAGGCAGGATAGAACGCATATGCGCAAAATTAGGAATAGAGCACATAGCCCCGTTATGGCATTTGGAACCTAAGGCGGAACTGGAGGAAATCTCCAGCCGCTATTACGCGATAGTCACGCAGGTTTCGGCAGAAGGCCTCGACGAGTCCTTCCTCGGGCGCAGGATAGACGAGGGCATGATCTCCATGCTCGAGAAAATCAATTCCAAATACGGAATTAACATTGCATTCGAGGGTGGGGAAGCCGAAAGCTTTGTTCTCGACGCCCCTCTTTTCAGGAAAAGCATAGCCATCAGAAAAGCGCACAAGACATGGGACGGAAAGACAGGTCAGTTTATAATAGACGACGCAGTGCTAGAAAGCAAGTAGCCGTTCGTGCTCTTTCGCAAAAGGCAATGCTACTATAATAAGTATTTTTCACACTAATCTATTACTGGAAGCGGTCTTGCTGGAAAAAGCCTTTATGCAAGTCGATTAATGCTTAAAACCTTCAAAAGTGGTAGCATGTTTTTGTCTAATAGGAGCAGGTATGCGCAAAATCCCATAGAGGAAGGCGATGCGCTGGCGGAAAAACTTGCAAGGGAGGGCAGGAACATAACAAAGCTGAATAGGGGTGATCCTCCCGTATACTTTCCAACCCCAGAATACATACTTAATGCCTATATAGAGGCCTTAAAAGCGCACAAGACCAGCTATACCAACGCTTCCGGTGTTCCAGAGCTCAAGGATGCCATCCGCATGCGCTACAAGAAGAGGTACAAGCTCGAGGTCGACAGCGAGAGCGTCATAGTGACGCAGGGAGTTTCAGAGGCATTGAGCTTCCTCAACGAGGCTCTAATCGATGACGGAGACTCAGCAGTGCTGTTCAAGCCTTACTACCCGCTGTACGTTCCGCTTCTGAATCTCGCGGGAGGAAAGGAGATACTTGAAAAGTACGAGGAGAGCAGGAACTGGAACATACACGTAGAAAGCCTGGAAGATACGCTCAAGAAGCTCAAAAAGAATGGAGCTATAAGCAAGGTGAAGTACCTGCTGCTTACGAATCCAAACAACCCCACTGGCACGGTGCTCAGGAAGGATGTGCTCGAAAAGGTAGTGTCTCTCGCGAACGAATACGATCTCTTGCTTGTAAGCGATGAGATATACGACGAGATAGTCTACAACGGCGCGCTGTTTACCAGCGTTGCCGAAGTTGCGAAGGATGTGCCATTCGCGATTCTCAACGGCGCTTCAAAGGACTTCGATTCTACGGGCTTCAGGCTCGGCTTCGCCATAATACCGGGAAGCGACAAGAAATCAATGGAGCTGAAAGAAAAGTTTGCTGATTTCGCGCGCATGAGGCTCTCCGCAAACGTGCCCGCGCAATACGCTTTTGCAGAAGCGATATCTAACACAAAGGAGCATGAAAAGTCCATAGCATACATGGTAAAAGAAATAGAGTCAAGAGTCAATTTTGCCGTGAGCATGCTCAAGGAAAATCCGTACATAAGCATAGTAAAACCCAACAGCGCGTTCTACCTCTTTCCGAAGATAGACCTCAAGGAGCTGAAATTTAGCACAGACAACGAATTCGTGAACAAGCTGCTCATGGAGGAGAACATACAGCTTACAAGGGGCTCCGGCTTCGGCGCGCCTTCGCACATAAGGATCGTTTCTCTGCCGCCAAAGGACGTGCTCGGCGATGCGATAGGCAGGATAAACGAGTTCTGCAGGAAGAGCGCGCAGGGCTCGAGGCCGAAGAAGAAAGCAGCAAAGAACAGCAAATAATAAAGCTTTGCTGCATACAACATAAAAGTCGAAAACGTGCGCTGCAGTCCGCGTGCACGTTGTTCGCCAAAGGGCCCGTGGTCCAACGGTTACGATGCCAAGCGAAAAGCGCATAAGCCTTACACGCTGGAGACAGGAGTTCAACTCTCCTCGGGCCCACCAAAGTGATTTTCATGATGCCGAACATAGATCCCCGCAGGCTCAAGAGCATGATGGACCAGCTGGGAATCATGAAAAGCGAAATAGAGGCAAGCAAGGTCGTAATATCCTGCGCCGACAAGGACATAGTGATAAGCTCGCCGCAAGTCACGAGAATCGAGATGCAGGGCCATGTGCAGTTCCAGATAGAGGGCGACGTGGAAGAGAAAGCTTCTGAAGGAGAAGAGGAGCACGGGCATGTTGAAATATCGCAGGAAGATATCAAGTTTGTCCAGGAGAAGACAGGAAAGAGCGAGCAGGAAGCATCGGAAGCGCTTGAAAAGTCTGGAGGTGACATAGCAAAAGCAATATTGAGCCTGACCGGCGAATAAGCCTAAACTCCTTGCAAAGAATGCCAGAAGCCGATCCAAATCGAGAAAAAGCGCTATTCTATCCTGTAGGCGTGCGCATACGGCACCCCGCTTGCGGTTTTGACGCTGCCCTTGCTTATTATCTTGCTCTTTATGGCGAGCTCTACCGCCTCTTTCCCAACGATGTTTGCAGTGTATAAGTCTTGCGAGTAGGTCTCCTGCAGTTTGTCGCTTATAAGCTCTCCCTTATAGAAATCAGCGTAATCCTTTATGTTTATTACTATCTCTCCGTCCTTTAGCACCTTGCCTATCTGGCTCTCATCGCACATTGCCAATATATTGCCGCTTGGCGTGACATGCCTCTTTACGTAGATCATTTCCTCATCCATATCTATAGAAGAAAACCGTTGCTATGGCATATAGGGCCCCGTACCACATGAGCCAAAGCCCACCAAAGAGGTTGCTGTTAACGAACATAGATATGTAGCCCAGCACGAAGAGAATCGAGGCAAACGTGATCTCGAATCTTGTATTGTACAGCGCAGAAGAAACGCTGATCTTTTTCGCAAGGCTTTTCTGCCATTGCGGCTTGGGATCCCCGTTCAGCATGGCTGCAATCGCTGCGCGCGTCCTGACAAAGGCCAGCGCGAAATTAAGAAGGAATATCATTACTCCTTTGCTTACCGATTTGAAGTAGAACTTGGTAAGCACAACCGGTATGAACAGGGAAAGGGTAAACGCTATTATCCCGAATATCTCCAAGTCCATGGTGACATTCTTTACGTTAAGAAACTCGCTGAGCGTGAGGTATTTCAGGGGGAATGCGGAGAATACTATCAGGACCGAGATGAACGTAAATACTATAAGTATGAGCGACAGGTAGTTGAGCCCGAAGCCGTGCGCTATGTAATCGACGCTTGAAAGTGCAGTGAACTTCTTTATCTTCTTGCCCTTTTTTATCCTCTTCAGGAAATATCCCAAAAACTGCGTATCGCCGTAGTTGTACCTCCACTGCTGCTTTGACAGTGCCGTGAACGTCTTGATGGGCCTGCCCAGCGCGTATACCTTTGGTATGTAAAGGCTCTTGAACGCGTTTTCATCTGATTCGAAGCTGAAAAACGTGTCCTCTATTACGTATTCCGGGATGCCGCCCATTTTATCCAGAGCGCTTCTCCTGATTATGCCGCATGAACCAGCGAATATGGCGGTATTGTTTAGCGCTCTTGCGGTTTGTATGAACTTGAAGAAGAACGCATTGAAAAGGTCAACGGAGTCTGAGAAGAAATTGCCTTTTGCGGCCTTTTTCTCCGTCTGCACGTAAGACAGGTTTTCGTTTTGGAAATACGGCAAAGTTTCTAGCAGGAAGTTCCTGTTGGTGAGATATTCATCTGCATCGAAAACAGCAACAAATTCCTCCTTCGAGATCTTCAGCATGTCGTTCAATGCCCCTGCTTTATAGCCTCTGCGGTTGTCCCTGTGCAGGTATGTCGCTCCGTTCTTTCTGGCTATCTTGCGCATCTCCTTTGCAATCTCTGCTTTGTTGGAATCGTCAAGCATGTAGTACTTTATCTTCTCCGCAGGATAATTCAGCTCAGCGAGCTTGGCAAAAGTCTTAGCCACAACTTTTGGCTCTTCGTTGAATATCGGCACTGCTATGGCGACAGTGGGAAACCCCGTCATGGGCTTCAGCCCACTCTTAATGCTTTTGAGATAGCTTGGGTAGAAATATGCCTTGTAGTACCAATAGGCGGCAAATATGTTGAAGAACCCGGACACCGCGGAAAGTACGAGGAATGCCGCGGCGATGAGATACATGTAAATGCTGTTTGCTATTATGAACAGGTAGACAGAGAAGACAAGGCCCGCGATTGCAAGCACGATGAAAAGCACCACGGTAATAAGCCGCACACTGAACTTGTTCTGATTGTAAGCCATTCCATCTACCAAGATCCTTCTGTTTTGGCGCCAACTATATGTAGCAATAGGATAGCAATCTATTTATAAAATCCATTGCAAATCAAATAAAGGCTTTAGCCGTAAGACATATGCATAAATAAAATGCGCAAGTATAAAATATTTTGCTAATGCCGGGATGGCGGAAACTGGTAACGCGCCGGTCTCGAGATCCGTATCTCAAGAGCTGATTCGTGATGCGAACAAGGCAACCGGTTCCCTCTGGGAATTTTGGGTTCAAATCCCAATCCCGGCGCATATCAGAGAGCTAAACGCCTGGAGCTTATTGCTTTAATTTTTATTGAAACTTCATATCTATGTCCTTACAAAATGGTCTTATTCAGCTCCAAAATAGGTGTTCGGAGAACCCGGATCAAGGAAACAAATGCAGGAGTTTGTCAACTGCTGAAAGCAAAGCACTATCGGTACCATAAATCAGAGAAGAAATATCTCTTATCCAAGAATAATAAAAGCGTAGCTCTATAAACACGAGAACTAAGGCTATGACTAATATGGTTGAAATCACTACAGTAAATGAGCGCAGCTTTGTTGTATCTTGCAGATTTGCAAGCGCTATTACTAAAACAACAAGCGACCAGATTAAAAGCATCGCATAAATTATGTTTATTGTGACATTTATTATGTTAAACCTGCTTGGTAAAAATATTGCAGTAACCCACATAAAAAGTACAAACGGTACCGCTCCATACACCGTAGCGCCAAACGTGTTAGAATATATATTTTTGAAAGACCAAAGGTATTTCCCAATCTCATGGTAAATTAATGCACTAATAAACAAGCCTACGGGCACCAATACCCAAAATATAAAAATTTGGAAAATCGAGTTCACTATTAATACAGCAATAATATGCTTGTACTGTGCGTTCAAGGACAACAAATCGAACAGTAC
>JAKATY010000070.1 GCA_021827955.1 Microcaldota archaeon
TTTCGGGGTTGGTACATCCGGTGCTTTCACAGCTTAATTACGCTATAAGCGCAATAGTATTCGCAATAACAGGCATAGAGGTACAGGCAGTGCTTCTGAAGTTCATAGGGCTTACCGCAGTGCCTGTCTTGCTTCCCGTAGGCATAGTGCTCAGGACTTTCTATTTTACTAGGAGGCTTGGCGGCGCGATAATGGCTGTGGCAATCGGACTCTTCGCAGTGTTTCCGCTTACGTACCTTCTTGATGCGCAGCTGGCTTCTGGCTATTCCAATATGATAAATCAAAACGGAATAAATTCCCTGATAGCCAATTCTACCCAAGTAAAGCAGGCACTTTCCACGGAGAGTATGCAGAGCAACACTATAAGTCTTGGGTTCCTGAATCCCGTGCTCGGCGTGCTTGAGCCGATTGTCAATGAGATAGAAAACGCGATAGAGAAGCTCCTCGATTATATCGCTCTTTTGATAGTGGAAGTGTTCTTCCTGCCAACTTTCAGCCTCATACTTACCATAATATCGATAAGGGAATTTGCAAGGATACTGGGTACAGAAGTATCCTTTGGAAAGTTTGATGTTTTTTAGCGATGGCATGCGCGATTACAAAACGGTGGAGTATGCTCTGATGGGGATTGCAGCTCTGCTGCTCGCCGTATCGGCATTCTTTGGGACTTATGCTATGCTAGTGGCTGCGGCTTTGCTTACAGTGATTGTTATCCTGCATTATATGAAGGATTATGTTGACGCTTTCCTGTTCAGGCACGGCAACTTTGTAGAAAAAATAGGCGCGTATGAATTAAGCGGCGAAAGGGAGGTTGCTATAAGAAGAGCGGGTAACAAATACATAGCTACGGCGTGCGTTGTTGTCAGGATGAAAGACGGTGCAGGGCAACTTGAGAGATCTGATGTGGAAGGCCTGATTTCGCGCCTTGCATTCCCGTTCAAATTCACGCTTGCTGTTGAAAGAGTCAACATAAAGAAGATGCTTGATGCTCTCCAAACAAGAAGAAGCCTGAAGGAGATTGAGCTGACCAGGATAGAGGACGCTAATAAGGGAAGAGGATTGGCTAGATCCATAAGAGCAAAAAGGGAGCTGGAAATTCTCGACCATGATATCAAAAGCATAAGCACAGGCTCGACCCCTTTGAAAGTAACCTATTACGCGAGGATAAGCGCGGAGAACGAGAAGAGATTCGCAGCAGAAGAAGAAGCGATTTCCAGGGCAAAGGCGCTTGCCGCGGCACTTGACGGCATCATGAACTCTTCTTCGACTATCGCTAAAGGAAGAGTACTGGAAAGTATGCTCCTATTTGATACAGCTATGGATGGTTCCTATGCATCAGATGCTTAACCTCTCAAATGCAGCGGAAGCGGCTGAGAAAATGCCGGTCTTTGGCCCTATCGAGCCTCTAGAGGACTATGAGAACAAAGGGATTTACATAGGCAAAGGGCTTATCTACAAATCTCCGATAATTATAAGATTTGACAAACTGATCAACCCTCACGTTGCTATAATAGGCATGAGCGGCTCCGGCAAGAGCTATTTGCTGAAAAGTATCATAATAAGGAGGCACATAATCGAAGGCATAAATGCTTTCGTGATAGACTGGAATGGAGAATATGAAAGCACTATGGAATTTCTAGCTGGAACGGTGCACAGGATAGGAAAAGACTGCAGAATCGGCGCGAGCTTCCTTGGAGACAAGAGTAAGACGCTAGAGTATATTGCTGAATCGGCAGCACATGCGGTAAATGCTGATGCGGAAGATGTTAAGCATATAAGACGGTCAGTTTCAGAAATGCTTGAATCTGAACACAAGGATGACAAAGAAAAGGCAAAAGCAGGCTCAAAAGAGATGGCCACATACAGCATGCTCGAAAAGCTGCATATAGAAAAATTCTTTTCTAACGATGGCTTAAAGATAGAAGATTTGCTCAATGGAGCAAATAGCCTTGATTTGTCGATGCTGGAAAGCGACATGCAAAGGGAGATGATAGTCCATTTCATACTCCAGGCGCTCGTGGAACACATGCACAAGCTGCAGATAAACGGCAGGAGCAGGCTCATGATAGTGCTTGACGAAGCGTGGAGAAGCGTGAGGGACGGGCAGCTTGTACACAGAATCTACAGGGAGGGAAGGAAATATGGAATAGGGATAGTAACTGCTACGCAGCAGATAAGCGATACGGATAGCGGCATACTTGCGGGCTCGGCTTGCACTTTCATATTTAAAATGCAGGGCTACAACGGACCGAACGCGCTTACCGAAAATGGTTTCCTTGGAAAAGAGGAAGCGGAAGAGCTTGCGAACGCAGGCATAGGGAGATGCGCGGTAAGGCTATTGTACAGGAATGGCACGCGAAAACCATTCTTAATTGACAGAGTTGATGGACTCAGCACCAGCACGGTAAGACTGACTTATGGTGATGATATGTATGTGGAGATAGCCTTGGATCAGATAGAGAATGCGTCTGAAAAGCTTGAGTTGGGGCAGAAGCGAAACGAAGAGATAAGAGCGATAGTTGAAGAGTCTGATGGCAGGATAGACTTGGCAGAATTCATTAGGAGGCTTATTGTCACAGGATTAGACAGGCCTTCGATCATATCCTTTTTCAGGCTTCTAGGATTGGAAGATATGGTAGTATTAAAGGCGTACGAGAATGCAAAGAGCTACAAAATATCGATCAAATAACAAAGATGCACTATACAGCACTTCGTTTGCCGCAAGTGCAGAGCTTAAATGCGACTTTGGACTATTGGAAAAAACCCTTGAAGAGCTGCCGGCACTTAGAAAAATTTCGTACGGAAGCGCACTTACTTATAAAGTGTTGGAACATGCACACGTACAGGAAGACGATGCAGAAATTTCGTTCGGACGCCATTCTGTTGAGTACAAAACGTTCTTTCGTATGAACGAAAGCAGTAACTACAGGAAGAATCTCCTCAAGTTCATGTCCATAATCGTATATGTCAAAGATCTTTATTCTGTTGACTTCTCTTCGATTTACGGATATATAATAGAGGCTCTGCGCGTAGAGGACATTGTGCAGGGTTTGGAGAGGGGGCTTAAAAGCACGGAAGAGCGCATTACAGCGCTTAATGAAACAAATGTTAAGCTCGCACACGCGTTGATAGACAAAGAGAACGAATCTGCGCTCCTAAATATGAAGATTTCGGAATACGATTCCTTCTTCAAGGAGTTTTCCAGATCCATAGAGATAAGCAGCGGCTATACACTTGAAAGTTTAATGAAAAAAATAGGCATGTACGAGAAATTGGCTGAAATATATAAGCCCATAAGACAGGATTGGAAGAATAAAGATTACGGTCAGATTCAGTGAAAAACTTTGTGGAATTAGTGAAGATTTCACTTTTGTCTGCCACTATAGTGGCGACTTTAGCGTTAGGTATATCAGGCAAACCTGGTGCTATTGGAGGCTTCAAGAGTCTTCTTTATATAGCGGCCGGAGCGATGACATTTGCTCTGCTTTATGAATTGGGAAAGTACCACAGAAGCTCGGTAAAACTCAGATATGAAGCTAACGGGAAAGGCGGAGAACCGCAAGGAGGTTTTGTGATGGTAAGCAGAGAGTCTATGGAAAAAGCAAGAGCAAATGCACTAAGAAGAAACAACAGGATATTTGCAGTCAAGAACCTTGCGCTAAGGGCGGAGGAACTTATAGACTGCATACAAGAAATTTCAGTCTTTCCAAAAGATTCTCTTGTAGCAGAAGAAGAGATTGTACGCGTTGCAAAAGAACTTTGGAATGAAGAAACCCTGAATATTGCAGGGTCTTATTTTATAGGCTCTAAAAAGAGCAGTACGGCAAGGATGCTATACGATCTGTATATAAAGGGCAACAACAGCTATCTCGGAGAACAGAGCCCTGAGCGGTTCCTGCAGTGTTTGAAAGGATATATCGATGCCAGAGGAGCAGCTTTGAGGAAAGGAGGGGTAAAATCGCGCGAAGGAAGAGGATTTTGCACTAAAATTGTGTTTGCAAACGATTTTTACAGGTCAAAGATTGCATCTGATCTGCTTTCGTTCAACAGTAATGGGGCCAAAACTTTGCTGATGTTGCTTACTGGCCGTATGAAAGTTATCGATTCGGCTTTACTTTCAGAGAGGGAGAGTATTTATCGGTAGCATGGGCGTATTACATGCTTGATATCTACAGTGAAATAATTACCATGGGGCTTGCCGTTTCACTGCTCCTGCTCAACGTAGCCGTGCTGGAAAACATTATAGGATATATTTTCGATAGGAGGGAGATTTGCGAGTACGGAAAACGCACTTTTTACGGAGCCATTGCCCTTGCATTGGTATGCCTAATTGCTACCAGATGGTGAAGGTATGTTTGAGCACCTTGCTAAAGAATGGATGAGAAGCAATATATACGGGGAATTGTTTCTGGCGCTCGTGGCTGCTTCATCAGTGCTGTTCCTAACTTATTTTGCAAAGTACGTTGGACTTGCGAAGATCGACTCTGTTGTTTTGCTTGTGGTAATGCCCTCAACGTTTGCGATATCGCTTGCGTTGGCGCATAAGCGCAAGATCGAAATTGCACGCAACGATATGATTGCGCTATTTGTTGCGGTGTTTTTTTCATTGATTTTAGTGTCTTTTCTAAGTTGAGAACATGGTATTTTTATTCTACAAGGTGGCTGCGCTGCCCGATAAAGGCTTTGACAAGAATATCTTTATAGAATCGGCTGGAGGCGCGCCTCTGGCGGTAGTATACGACCTTCGTGAAGGCTTCACGGCTTTTGGCATAGACTCTAGATACGAAGACAGGATAAGTTTTGCATCTAGGAATTTGCCGGGTCTGGAATTTTCAAAGCTTGAAGGATACGGAAGCGAGCAGGAAGATTTGGAAGTTACTTCGATATTCAGGAAAAAAGACACACTTTTGCCCAACACGCTTGGAGATGTATTTGGACTGGGTGAAACGCGAGGAGTTTTAGGCGTTGTTTTTCTGCCTGTCATTGGAAGGGAATTGCATGAATCCAAGAGAGCAATAGAGAGGGCACTCGAGAAAATGGGAGTTAGAGAGACGACCTCGTTCACTAATGGAAACACGATGGGAAGAGCCAGTAGCTCATTGCAAAAGGATATAATGAGCAATTCCGAAGAGAGACTCCTTCTTGGAGAGGTGTTAGAATCTATCAACAATGCGGTATTGAGTGGCGCCACACCTTACAAGATAGGGCTGGTTTTCAATAAATCTGACAGGATGGAAAAATATGTGAAGGCGAAATTCCTCACATTTGAAGAGTTTGAAAAGAGGATAAGGTTGGAGAACGCTGACGAGCTAAAGCTGAAGGCGTTTCCTGTAGGCCCGGACAAAGCCGTTGATATGATGGGATTTTACAGGGTTAACAAACTGAATTATGTGATAAAGACTGAGGAGCCCGAAAGTAGAGGGGATATAAAGCTTGGCACATTCATGGATGATGGCGTATATAATACAGGGTCTGAAGTATCGATTGACGGCTCAATTTTCAATTTGGGCACAATAATAACAGGCTTGCCCGGATCTGGAAAAACGATGGAGGCGATGCAATCGGTTGGCGCGGTGCTGAATAACAGGACAAGAAGAGTATTGGTTATAGCCCCAACTGACGAGTGGAATGAATTTGCAAAAAGCAATGGAATGCATCTCATAAGAGTATACAACGACCCTGTGCCAATAAACTTTTTCAGATGCGCGGGCAACATTGAGCGATCCGTTTTTTACGAAGACCTTGCCATGCTACTTTCCTCGGCGAGCGATGCGGGGCCGTACAGAAACCCGATGGAAAAATGCATGCTTAACGCGTTCAAGAGGATCTATGAAAAAGAGAGCGATCCGGACCCGATAGCCGCCTATGAGGAGATAGAAGAGGCAGTAATACGGCTGCACGCCAAAAGGACCAATACAGGTGTAAAATACACAAAACATGGAGAAAACATAAAATCCGCTCTAGAAAACTTAAGAAGCATATTGCATAGGCCCGAATATTCTTCAAGGCAAGGCATAAGATTTGAAGAACTTATGGAAAGGGGCGCGGTTTTCGATCTTTCTAGAGTGAGCAACAAATTCAAGCCGTATCTATATGCGCTTTTGCTAAACCAGGCGTACATGCTCGCAAACCTCCTAGACAATTATGGAGATGATGAACTGCGCATGCTGATATGCCTTGAGGAAGCACAGATCGTTTTGGGGCAGAGACAGAGCAACGCTGCGGCAGAGGACCTTAAATACAGAATCCAGGACTTCAGAAAGAAGGGCGTCGGGCTTATGCTACTGGCTCACAACGTTGATGACATAGAGAAGAGCATAAGAAGGCTGTGTCAAATAAAGCTCTACTTAAAACAGGCTCCGGATATAGCTGAAACGGCCGCGGAAGATTTGGTGTTTACCCATGCTGAAAGGGATGAGGTAATATCAAAGCTAAAGCATTTGGATTCTAGAATAGGTGCCTTAAGCTACATAGTGAAGGATGGCAACGAGAAAACGGCGAAAGACACAATTTTCATACGCACCATGGACTTCGAAGCGGAAAGAAGAGCGCCTGGAAGCACAGGCGCGAACAGCGTTTCGGCCTGGAGTTATGGAGAAGTATTTACGCAGGTTCCCGAAGTGCCTAAAGAGATAGAGACCACCATAAGCATAAACTTGCGAAAAGACGAAGCATATTCAAAAGGGGAGTTGCCGGCTAAAAACCGACTGCTTACGGTAAGGATAAACTTTCTCTGTGAAATGGTTTCGGAGCGCCAGATAGAATGCAGAGAGCATGCCGAGCTGAAAGAGGAGATGCTCAAAGGAAGACCCTACAAGATAGAGGTGCTTGATGAAAGGAAAAAAATCATTTGCAGCAAAAGGGTATTTGCACAGGAGAAGATAGACATTGATGTCTAAGCGTGAGCGTATGAACTAAAGTAAGTGCTTTCGGAAATGGAATCGGAAAGCAGAATGAAAAGACAAGGTTTAATAAATATTTTATCCAAAATATGGCTGTATGATCAAGTTCAATACGACTAATGATATCAAAGTTCCTGAGAAGCTGATAGACCAGGTAATAGGCCAGAGCTATGCAGTCAAAATAATAAAAAAAGCGGCGGTGCAGCACAGGAACGTATTGCTTATAGGGGAGCCAGGAATAGGAAAAACAATGCTTGCGCAGGCGATGGCTGAGCTGCTTCCTGCTACCGACCTTGAAGACGTCCTTGTGTACAAGAACCCCAACGATGAGAACATGCCGCTTGTCAAGACGGTGAAGACCTATCCCAACAATGCGGAAAAAAGCGCTAACATGGAGGGGCAGGGAAGAATTATACTGCAGAGAGAGAGGATGAAGAACAGGATGTCCATATCAAAGGGAGGATCGATCATATCTCCGATTGTGATAATACTGGTAATCGCA
Organism: Microcaldota archaeon; assembly: GCA_021827955.1. Classification (GTDB taxonomy): domain Archaea; phylum Micrarchaeota; class Micrarchaeia; order Micrarchaeales; family Micrarchaeaceae; genus JAKATY01. The sequence goes on from JAKATY010000070.1 coordinate 7,405, forward strand.
CTATTTGCTTTGTCGCTTAGCGGATTGATAAAAGGCTATGAAATTGTGGTGCTTGCCGCACTTATACTCGGGATTTTCATTTTTGGCGCTATGGCGCTGTTTGTGGGAGGCTTTACAAGAAGGATGGGGCTGCCTAGCGCTTTTGACAATAACGAACCAAAGCTCATCGTTGACAACACAGGTCTTGGCCATGCTCCTTTCGTTGACGCGACGGGCAACAAAGCGGGCGCGCTGTTCGGAGATGTGAGACATGATCCGCTGCAGTCCGGAGGACTTGGCACCCCTGCGCATTTGAGAGTGGAGAGCGGAGCTGTTCACAAAGCGAACAAAGGAGTACTATACATAGACGAGGTATCTAGCCTAGATCCCAGATCGCAGCAAGAGCTGCTTACAGCCATGCAGGAAAAGAAGTACCCCATAACAGGACAAAGCGAGATGAGCTCAGGAGCACTTGTAAAAACAGAGCCGGTGCCGAGCGATTTCATACTCGTTGCGGCAGGCAACCTGCAAGATATACAGAACATGCATCCTGCCCTAAGATCAAGGATAAGGGGCTATGGATATGAAATCTATATGGATTCCACGATACCAGATACAGAAGCCAACAGGAACGAATTTATAAGGTTTATAGCCCAGGAGGTCAAAAAAGACGGAAGGATTCCGCCTTTCGACAAGGATGCGGCTTATGCGATCATAGAAGAGGCAAAAAGGCGCTCTGGCAGAAAGAACAGGCTTACGCTAGTGTTTAGGGATCTTGGCGGGCTTATCAGGGCCGCAGGAGACCTTGCAATAGAGAAGAACAAGAAAATAGTGACAAAGGAGGAGGTACTTGGGGCGCTCGGCCTTTCAAGATCCATAGAATCTCAGATTGTTTCACGGGAACTTGAGTACAGGAAGGACTACCAGGTGTTCAGCAACAAGGGCTTCCAGGTCGGAAAGGTCAACGGCCTTGCTGTAATCGGCTCCAGCGTGACCCTTTCTTCTGGTATGGTAATGCCGATAGTGGCTGAGGTTACTCCGGCAAGCTCCAGGGCCGAAGGCAAATTTATACCGACAGGCAAGTTGGGCAAGATAGCGAGCGAAGCGGTAAAAAACGTAAGTGCGGTGATAAAGAAGCATATGGAGAGGGACATTGCAGGCTATGACATACATGTGCAGTTCCTGCAGACTTACGAGGGGATAGAAGGAGACAGCGCCAGTATAAGCGTGGCGATAAGTGTGATCTCTGCGATGGAAGGCGTGCCAGTAGACCAATCAGTAGCGATGACGGGTTCTATGTCAGTTAGGGGTGAGGTGCTGCCTGTAGGCGGCGTAACGGCAAAAGTTGAAGCGGCCATAGATGCCGGCATGAAAAGGGTAATAGTGCCAAAAAGCAACCTGCATGACATAGTCATAAGTAAGGAAAGAATGAAGAGGATCAGGATAATACCCGTAAGCACGCTTGCAGAAGTGATAAAATATTCTCTGAAGGAAGGCAAGAAGAGAGACGAAATAATCAAGAGACTTAAGGGTGCCGCGTGATTTTGGACGTGGTGCTTAAATTTGGAAAAGGGCAAGGCCTCTTTGCTTGAATCTACAGGGCGATCAGAATGGAAAACGACAAGAATGTAAGCAAAATGCTAGAGGAGTTTGGCAAGGATATAACAGCGCAGATAAAAAAAGGCAAAAATCCTTCTTTTGAGACAGCATCAAGGACAAGGTCCAACATAACCTATGACGAGAAAGAGGGGTTCTTAAAGCTCGGCAACGCTACCGAGGAGAGGAACTTCATAAACGTCGCACAGACGAAAAGGTTCATGCAAACGATTGCAATTGCAGGAAAATGCCACAAATTCATAAATGAGAACCTGCACACTTCGATAAGAGGGCTTTTCTACCAGCTTAAGTACTCGCTTGGAGAGGACATAGACGAGAATATATTCAATGAGCAGAGCGAGTCAAACCCTTTGATAGAGGATCTCGAAGCGGCGCTAGGAATCAGGAGAGAAGGCCTGCATCTTAATGCGAACAGGAAAGGGGTGCTTGTAGGAAACATGAAAGTAGTGGATACGTTCGAGAAAGAGAAGCTAGAGATAAATGCAAGCAAAATGGGAAGAAGCGGCTGGAGCATACCTAGCGACGTGGACAACGACATAGAGTTTGTTGACATAAAGGCAAAGTATGTGATAGTTGTAGAGAAAGACGCATTGTGGCAGAGGCTCAACGAAGATGGTTTTTGGAGGAAGGAGAACGCCATACTAATCTCTCCGCAGGGCCAGGCATCAAGAGGCACAAGGCGAATGCTGAGGAAGCTTGCTGACGAGGGATTACCTGTCTATGTATTCAACGACTGCGATGCATGGGGATGGTACATATACTGGACAATAAAGACAGGGAGTATGAATCTTGCATATATAGGCAAGGATATTGCCACTCCGGAAGCGAGATTCATAGGAGTCACGATGTCTGACCTTGAAAAATATGATTTCCTGCAGAACATGACCATGAAGGCAAATGACGTTGACATAAAGAGGGCACAGGAGATGATGTCGTATCCGTGGATAAGCAGGCACAAGGAATGGGTGGAAGAACTAAAGAAAGTCATAAAAACGAGGAAAAAGCTGGAGCAGGACACGTTGCAGGGCCCGAGGCTTACCTTTGTGGACGATTACATAAAGGATAAGATAAAGAGCAAGGAGTTCCTTCCGTGATATAAAACCCGCTAAAGCAAAGCCGAACCTATTGCATTTGTTATACAACGTTTATTATCATGCGCTTTTTGACTGCATTTATGACATGGCCATAATCAAGGTAGTGCATGATCGCAGTAAGGGACATGGTATAGGTGCCTTTGTCGGTGCTTAATCCGCCATATACCTCGACTTTTATTTCCTTCTCCTCTTTCGGTTTCATGTTGCCTACGCGTATTTCCTTCTGTTTCGACAGGCCCATTTCATCGAAACCGAGCTGCGAAGGGGTTTCTATTACTACAGAAGTAAGTACAGCTTCAGATGTGAGGTTTGCAAGCTTTATAAAAAGCGTTGCCGAGCTTTTCTTATTGGATTCTATATGATAAGGGACAAGCTCGGTGGCAATCCTGTAGGGAGGATTTTTCATAAGCTCCGCGCCTACATCCCTTTTCCCAAAAATATTGAATATTGACATACAATCACATTTTCTAACTTAATATGCAAGGATTTAAAATTTATAGCTTTTGCACGCTCCAACATCACGCTCAAATGCACAGCTATAGTGCAACATAATGATCTATGGACATATTTATATTTTTATTTATGCCAATATAGAAGCGGGTGTCCATGCCAATAAAATACAATTTAACATGGGCAGATACGCTTTCAAATAAAATACACCGGGTTTCACAGAAAGACGCTCAAACACTGGATGAAGAGGACAAGAAACTTACAAGGATAGGCACGATAATAGCGTCATTTGCTTCCTCCCACTCATGGCAAACATACAAGGCTATGAAGGAGAACCATAAATCGCTGAGCGCGCCGGAGGTTAAAGAGGAATTTCTGAAAGCCTCAAACGAAGGTTGGAAGAGCATATCCTACACAGACATAAATGAAATAGTAAAAGAGAAGGAGCTCGAACAAGCTTTTGACTCATGGCTCTTCTTCAACGTGGACAAAAAAGAGCACAAGGATTACAAGGAAGCATGGGAAACGCTGAAGCAGTATTTCGGCGAAGACTGCGACGATGCAGCTTCAAGCAATGAAAGGTAAAGTCGGAAGTCAACGCCTGCTTATACGTATCGGCTTTGTGGCTAATTCTACAAGGAGCTCTTTGTTGTCGTTTTCGCTTGCTGTAACCTGTTTCTCTTCTCCGCACTTCTGGCATTTATAAAATATTTTGTACTGCCCTCTCTTGTACTCTGCTGCAACAGGCTTCATCGGACCTTTGCACTCTGATAGCCTGTCTCCAGGATTTATATCGACATGCTTGCTCCAAAGGCAGTAAGGGCAGTGGTCTGTATAGCCGTTGCCTTCTACGTAAAAGCCGCAGTGATCACACACAAAGTTGTCTACCTTCTTTCGGAACCTGCCGTGTTGAAATACGTTCTCTTGCAATATAACACCGATTTGCAAGCTCATGCCAAGAATATTGGTGGACTCCGCGGGATTTTCATGCTTTTGCGTATCGAAAAGCTTTTTGAACCCGCAACCTCCTGCATGCCATGCAGGCGCGCTACCGTTGCGCCAGGAGCCCACTTGTAAGCGTATAAGCATATATCTAATGCATGCAATTGATCGAAGCCAAACTGCAGAGATCATTTGGAAAGAATGCTTTTACTGCAGGTAAAAGAGCAATCATACAGGCGAGATAAAAAGTATGTTTCCTCCGCGCAGCAAGATCGTGCCGAGTTTTGCCTTCAATTCGCTTCCGTCAAGCTCTTCGGCATTGTCCATAACTATATTCATATGTATGTCGAAAGAGACCATCTGCCCGCGTATGTCTATTCCGTTTTTAAGGCGGATTAGTATTTTCTGCCCTATCATCTTGTTCAGCAGATCGAAAGGCCTTTCCTGTTGCATTTATTCACCAAACAAACGATATAATCTTTTACTGATATGTTTTTATTTATTTGCAATTTCTTTGCAAGTCAATTATTTCTTGCCCCCTTTGGCCTTTATCTTCTGCAGGTCCTCTTTCTTTACGGCGAGCTTAACGAACCCCGTGCCTACCGAGATCTGCTTTCCTATGAGTATGTTCTCCGCAACCCCTGAAAGTTTGTCTGCTTTGCCTTCTATGGCAGCATTCACGAAATGTTTAACTGTTTCTTCGAAAGCCGCCTTTGCAAAAACAGAGTCCTTCATGCCTGCGATGCCGTGCCTTCCGACTCCCTTTACCGTGCCGTAAAACGTCATCGCATCGGCAACGAGCGAAAGATGCCTGAAGCTCGTAGTAAAGCCTTCCTCCTTTATCG
>JAKATY010000040.1 GCA_021827955.1 Microcaldota archaeon
AATCGCTTCCCGGAAAGATTGCGGGGCTAAAGCGCGTCTTCATAGTTCACGGAGAGAGAAGCAAATCCGAAGAGCTCAAGGCCGCGCTGGAAAAGAGATATGATGTTACTGTTCCTGAGATAGGCCAGAGCTTCACTATTTAAATCTTGCGCCAACGTTAGACATCTAGTCATAAGAAAGAGCGTAAAAATTGCGCAAAGGAAAGTAATAAATAATAAATCCCTTTAAGTTAAGGAGAGTTGCGATAGAGGGTGCAAGATGATGGCTTCTGGCGAGGGAAAGGGCAACAAAGCAAAGCTCAAAAAAGAGCTAGAACTGCTTAACAATGCAATGGCGCTTAACAAGCTAGTCAAAAAGAACGATCTTGAGGGGGTGTTTCTTACTAACCCCGCAAAGGAATCGGAAACCATAAGCGACGACATCTCCGACAGGATAATAGATGCGCTTGAAAAGCAAAGCAGCAAGGAGATAAACGTATTAAACGAATTTGTAAAGGAATCAGAGGATGAAAGAAAAAGCGGCGAGAGGCATACTGACGCAATTAGTAAAAAAAGGAAGAGAGCAACACCAAGGAAACGAATCGCATCAAAAAAGGCAAAGGTTAAAAAAGCAAGGAGGAGATAACTTTTTGGGGCCCATGGCTCAGGAGTAGAGCGTCCGCTTTGCATGAGCTTTTTGTTTTGAGAAAAAGTCCAAAACAGCGGAAGGTCGCGGGTGCGAGTCCCGCTGGGTCCACTACATTTTAAAGAGGAATAACCCAGGGACTTGCCGATGCAGGAAGCTGTTTGAAAGCGGCATAAATCTATAAATATCTAAAAAGCGTAGTTTATATCATGCCGAATCAAATAGAATCAAAAATCTGCCAGAGCGACCAGCAGGGCAGCACAGCTTCTGCCAATGCCATTTCTAAACCGTTCGGCATTAAAGCCCTTGATGAAGCCCTTAACAAAACGATAAAAAGAGGCAATGTTTACGAAGTATTTGGATCTACGGGCACGGGCAAGACTACACTTGCCACTCAATTTCTTGTGGAAGGAGCCAAAGAGGGGAATAAGGGCTTTATAATTGTCACCGATTCTAGTGTTGAACAGTACGTAAGAAATGCGGAGCGGCTTTCTTTTGGATTCAGAAAATATCGCGACGAAGGGCTCATAGAAGCAATAGGGTTGTCAGACAGGTTCTGGAGCCTAAAGTGGTCTGCTACAGAGGATCCGAAGAATTTTGGAAGGTATATGGAGGATACCACAGAAGCGATAAAGAAGCTGGCCAGCGAATCGAATGCTAAACGCATTGTAATAGACACCATAACGCCCATGCTCACAGGCGACAGGTTTGATATAAGCCGCTTTGTCAATTCTTTGGCTGTAAAGGAAGCGGTAGTAATTATTACAAGCGGGATATCAAATAATGATAACAGTCTTGGTTACGAGAGGAATGTAGTTTCTGGGGTAATAGAACTGAAAGGCACAAGCACAGACGGCACAAAAGAGGCAAGAATTGTCAAAATGCCAGGTACGCACTATGAAGGGCCTATTGAGTATACGATATCTTCTGAAGGTATAACCCCTGTCTCTTCTGAAAAAGTGCATTCGATGCTAAGGATAATAAGATAAATCGCATAAAAAACAGGCTTGCCTGTTGTATTTTGGTGGAAGCGTGAGAAGAAGCAATGTGCCGCTATATAAAAAGTTGAAAGCCGCAGGATTAACAAGCTTCCAGATAGACGCGCTGCTTGAAACGCTTGAGATACCTAAAGGCGAAACAAGATCGTACAAGCAAATTGCAGAATCTATTGGGCACCCCAGAGCATATAGGGCAATAGGCACTGCGCTCAAGCTAAACCCTTTTCCTATAACCATACCATGCCATAGAGTAATAAGAAGCGATGGTAGCATAGGAAAGTACTCAAATGGAGGGAGCAGGAGGAAGGCGCAGCTCCTTAAAAAGGAGCTTGCATAGTAATGCCTTCCCTCTCCCTGATTTATTCAACCCTACCCAAGGCCGTAAGCTGTTCTCCGCACATCCCGCCGCTCCGCATTATCTTGCGTTCCTTCCCAATATTCGGAATTTTCAGAAGCGTAAGTGTAATATCTCAGCTGCACAACTCCAGATAGGGCGGTTCTGGATGCATTTGCACAAAGCCCCGAAAGCTCGCGCAGGCCTTTTCTTGTGAGTTGAAGAGGCTTGCCTACCTCGTCCTTGCTTGCGAAATCTATCATGCCCCTGTCCTTCAGCTTCCTGAGCACATACCATGCCGTGCTTTTTGGCATGAGATACTGGTCGCTGATATAGTCAACGAAGCTCGAAGCGCTTATTATTTCATCTTTCCCGATCTCGGCAAGCATCATCTGCTCGCGCTCGTTCAAGCTTGAGCTTTTTTTCAATTCTCTCGATACAACCATTTGAGCCACATAAACACCCCAAAAACCTTATACGGAATTTATGCGGCCAAATGGAGGGTATATGGCATGTTATTTGTATTATCGGATGTGATCCTGCATGCGCTGCCTATGACAAAAATAGACTTCCAGACATTCTGCAACGCTTTCTTAGCCATCCGTACCACATATCCTTCAGAAACCTGATTCGGACTATGATTCGAATAGATGATATTTATTAGGATATTTAAATCTTTTGTGCAAAACCCCCTATGAGATTTAAAACTGATGCGAAACCAATTTATGTTTTTATATGATCAGATTTATCTGGTGGTGTGATGGTAAATGCTACGAAAAGCAAGGAAAGCCTTATTATAAATTTGAAGTATGGTACAGCGATACGCTCTTTCCATGATACTGGTGTTGAGGAGAGGCCGTTGACCTCGAAGAGGGAGAAAGAGATTGAAGGGATGTTTGAAAAGGACGGGAAAAAAGCCTCTTACATAGAGGCCACTTTCTATACAGGCAGATACATAAACAAAATAGAAAAGCTCTACATAAAATATGAAGACGGCAGCACTGTAGAGAAAAATAATAATGCAATAAATGAAGAGGAAAAGCCCAAGCCTGCAGACGTAGAAAAAATTGTAAAGCTGCTAAATTCGCTGTTTGACAGGAAACTGGCATTCGTATCGAATGATAAAACAGATGTCGACACTTACCGCAGGCTTATAAGAAACGAGAGCAAAAAAGGGAAAGATCTGCAACGCAATGATGAAAGTAGCATAGAGTTTATGATTGTAAACGGCAAGATTATTGACCCTGAAACCGGGAAGGAAAAGCAGCTGACTCGGCAGGAGATTGACGAATACCTATCCTATCTAACAGATCTATTAGACGATGAAAGCTTTATCGTGCCTGAAGACATGCTAGAGGTTTTTGAGGAAACGATAAAGTACCTTAAGAAAAGAAAAAGGTAATCGCTTCAACGGCGTTTTTGACCGAAGTTCCTGCGGCTGCCGCCTTGCCTCCTGTTGTATCCCCATCTTTTTGCGTAAGGCTGGGCGTTTTCATTCCTCTTTCTTTCAGGCTGTGCCTCAATTTTCTTTATGCTTTCGTCAAGATTTTCCTTTAGCTCCTTTGCTATGAACCTCTTCGAGAAATAATCCGCTTTCAGCGCTATGCTTATCTTTGTAGCATATATGCGTGCGATCTTGCCCCTTAGGTCCTTCCTTCCCCCGCTGACCTTCGGCAACTTGAACAGCACGCCGTACTTGGGGGACTTGCTCCCGAATTTTATGTGCTTGAATAGCGCTTTTTCCGCCCCGAGCAGCTGTATAGTGCTTGCAGGCATAATCGCCATGCGCTCCAGCGATCCGGCCTTGCTGAGCATTTCTGCGGCTATCTTTGGATCTGTCAAATAAGTCGCGTTGGGCATTATCCTGCCGGAAGCGCCCGCTATGTAATCTTCAAGCGAGGTCAGCGTATTTGCTGTATTTACTCCCAATCTTGCCAGCTCCGCGAATGCCTGCTTCTCTTCCCCGGTCAATTTCCTGCCCATCGTAGATGCAATCTTCTTCTCTATGCCTTCTGCTGCAGAGGAGCTGCCCAATATCTCTGAAAGCCTCTCCTTTGTCGCGTTGCCTTCTGCTATTGCAAGCGAAAGGTCCATCAGCTGCCTCTGACCCTGCAAGCCGAGCTCCGGAACATATATGCCAAGCCATTCGCTAAGCCTTTCGTAAAGCAGATTGTAAGACTTGCTGAGCTGCAGGTAGGCATTTATTGCCTGTATGAGCGCATACTCCTCGCTCTCATAAGATTTTTTTATGCCACGCTTCGCGTTTTCAAGCATCCTTTTTCTTAAGTTTTCCAGATCGTCCATGTCAACACCACATCTCTCACTCCTTGAAATATGAAACTTCACCTATAAGATTTACCTCGCAGGCTGCTACCGGCTCCGCAATCTTGAAATTGTTGAGCACCTCCGGATGGACTTCGCCTATAGTGCCGATATGCTTGCCTTCGGAGTATATGCCTGCACACCTTCCTTCTATAAAGGAGGGATTTTTCTCCTCTCTCAAAGAGTATTTGATCCCCAAAAATCCGAACATCGAATCCAGGACACCTTTTGCATCGGCAAAATTGGATCTAGAATGTTCGCTTACGAAAGAGAGGTTTACCCTTTCTGCAGCTTTGTCATCTTCTACAGAGAACACGCTGCCTATCTCAAAAAGCCTCTGCGGCATCTTCTCGTGCGTAGACCTCCCAAGAGTTAACAGCAATGAAGGCAGTATCGAATTCCTGAGCATCGTTATATTTTCTGTTTTCGAATACGTTATCTTTACCACATTGGCATCTTCCGGAAGGCGCATCTGCTTGAATGCAACATCCTGGTTTGTCAGATAGTTGTTTACAGCTTCGGTATAACCCACACCTATCATAAAAACGGCCAGCTTGTTTATGTATTCCTGAAGCTCGTTGAAAAGCCCTATCGCAGTGCTGTGCACCGGCGTCGGGCTTATGTTTTCGTATCCGAACCCTATGGCTATGTCTTCTATTATATCTTGATAGTTGAACACGTCGAGCCTGTATGGCGGCACTTTCACGAGCAGAGAATTTCCGTATTTTGATGCGGGATGACCGAGCCTGTTGGCATATGTTATGAGAAGGTTCTCAATGAGCCTCATCCCAAGGGTGCCGTCTATCTTGCTTAGGTTCACCTTTACCTCGCGATAGGCCATGTCAGGCTGCATCAGGCTGCGCTTCTCGTACTTTATCTCTACAGGGTGTATCTCCGCCCCCTGATCTATGAAAGAGGCAGCAAGAAGACTGGCTGTGCTGTTCACGGTCTTCTCCGAAGTGCCCGTCACATCCACGAGTATGTTTTCGGTGCTTTTGCCTATCGCAGTCGCTTTTGAATTTATTATAGGTATTAGTGACATTATCTTTTCAGAATCCTTCAGATACGGATAAAGCGCGCGATTTTTGCCGCTTTCTATCGTATTGCCAAAAGCTATGCCTTTTGGATGCGATTTTATTATTTCACCGAAGCTCATTGCCTGACTTGATCCCAACGGGATAAATTTTCCCACATCTGAAGCGTCGTATACCAAAGGCCCTTTCACCGCGTCATAATTGTGCAAGCCCATGGCCATTTTCTTTCTTTTCCTACCGTACGTTTCGCTCAGCTTCTCAGTAAAATTTATAAGGTACTTGAGATGCTGCTCGCTCATGTTGACTTTCTTCGCTACGAAAGAGGAGATGAATGGCCTGATCTTTTCAACGTTTTTCGTTACCGTTATGCTGGTCTCGGCGGGAGCGCTTACTGCATAATCAGAATCGGCGGGGACCCTTTTGCCGCTGTAGTAAAGCATGCTTCTGCGAAGTCCGAAAAAATCCAGAAGGTCCGGCCTATTTGGCGGAACATCTATCGAAAGGGTGTCGCCTTCAACGCTTTCAACATCAAGGCCTATTTTTTCTGCAAGCTCCGCTGCGCCTTCAATGCCAAGGTCTTTCAAACTGAATGATACAACAGCCATTTGCAACTGCACCCTTTTCTCAAATATCTATCTTGGGCCTCTTCCTAAGCCACTGAACCTCGTTCTTATACAGCGTGGTAAGCGAATCGAGATTCATGAAGTGGAAGAGAAGCCTCTCCACGCCGCCGCCCCATGCCAGCACCGTCTTCTTCGTGCCAAGAGCCTTTGTTATTTCCTTCCTTATTATGCCTCCTCCGACAAGCTCTATCCAATCCTGCTTCTCCTCGTCATAATAGAGGGCTTCGAGCCCCGGCTCCACGAACGGGAAGTACGAGGGCTTGAACTTGAACTTTTTGTTGCGCGGATTTGTGTCAAAGCCCAGCAAATCGTAAAAGCGTCTTAAAGTGTCTACAAGATTCGAGAAGCTTAGCTTATCCCCTATTATAATGCCGTCATACTGCGTAAGCTCGGCGAGGTGCTTGTAGTCTACGCTTTCGTTCCTGAATACCTTGCCGAGGGAGAACAGCTTCACGGGGTACTCCTCAGAAAGCAGCTTTGAGAACTTGTAAATGTAATGCGCCGACACGCTGGTTGAATGCGTCCTCAGCAGGGCCTGCTTCGCCACCTCCTCGCGCCACACATCGCCCCAACTCGAAAGATGCATTTTCTTTACCCTTTTCAGCAAGGGCAGATCCTCCACGCTTATCTCGTTCGGATTTGAAAGGAAGAAGGTATCCTGCATCTCTCTTGTAGGATGGTCTTGAGGAGAGAACAACGCGTCGAAATCCCAGAAAGCGGACTCTATTATTGGGCCAGAAACTTCGGTGAACCCCATGCTTACCCATAGGCTTCTTAAGTGGTTGTTGAATTCCCGCATCGGATGCAGGCGAGCCGCATAAACCTCTTCCGTTGGCGCATTTATGTTGTAGCTCTTGAACTTCTTGTTTTTCCACGATCCGGAAAGCAACATCTCCTTGGTAAGCTGGTTTATGCCTTCTTCGTTAGTTCCTTCTTCCAGCATGCGCTTTCCTGCAGAAGTAATCCTTACGGCACCCATAGAAGATCTTTCGCTTACTTTTACCAGATTCCTTTTCTCAAGCAACACAATCTCTCCTTCATGCTTCCCCACATATTCGTCGTCTGCTGAGGAAGAGTCCAAGCGCTCAAGCACCTGCCTCAGCGGGTACTCCGCACTCTTCGAATGGCGAACGCCTTCTGCAGTTAATTTAGCTACACCGTTTTCTATGTTTATCCATCCGTTGCGTTTTGCCCACATCAGCCCTATGCTGTCTTTTATCTCGCTCAGCTTCGCCGTGCCATGCTTTGCAAGCTGCTTCACAAACGTTTCCTCTGGCATTTCATTGACATAACCTTTGCCTTCTTCTGTGAGGGACAGGATCTTTTCCCGTTCTTTGGATACTTCGATCGCTTTCTGTTCTGCCAGTGTTTCTATGGCCCATCTCGCTGCATCCAAAGCTATGCCGGTAGCTTCTACAATCTCGTCTACGCTGCTTTCGCCGCGATCCTTCAGGAATTCAAGTATCTTGAATTGGTATTCGTGCAATATCTCACTCCAAAGCAGAGCAGAATTTATCTACCGGCCTTAACATACGCATAGATTACAAACAGCAGTATTACAAGCGCTATTATTATGTATGAGAATATGCCAAGATAATGGTAGATGCCCTCGAATGCCTTAGACACCTCCTGCTGCAAACTCTCGGTGATAGTAAAGGTAAGTGTGAATTTGGAAAGGGGTTCCCCGTAGAACCACGACACCTCGCTTACGTTCTCGTAGTTGTTAGTTATGCCGGAGGCCGGAGAATCTGGAACAGGATATATCGAGGTTATGGCAGCCCCCTGTGGAATCACTATGTTCAAGGTGGTGTTGGCTGGAAGAACTTCGCCGCTTGCTCCATGCTCAAAGTTTAGAACTGAAGGATTGAAGCTGTAGCTGTATGAACGCGGACCCGCCTGAGTTACTTTGGTCACGTTCGCGACATTGTAGCTCATAATTATATACGCTTCGCCGCCATTCTGGTTTTTAATAACGGGCCCTGGAAGCATCCTGAAATTGTAAACGCCCAGCTTCGGATTTATTATATGCTGCGTAAGCATCGGCCCTATCAGTGACTGCCACTCGCTAAGAGTGAGGTTCAGCGCAACCCTGTCCGTGGAATATTGCTTTATTGATTCATTGCTCACCAATACCGATAGCACTTCCTTAACGGATGCGCTGGAGTTTGCGTTCAATATCACAGTTGTATTGAGGTTTGTAACAGCATAAGAACCGTAGGAAAGCTGCATAAAAAGCATTGCTAAGGCTGCAGCCAAGAAAACAAAGGCAAAGGTCTTCAAGATTAAACACCTTATTATATCAATTTGTAAGGCACTAATAAATAATTTTGCCTGCCGGCTTCGCCGCGCCATCTGGATTGTTCCCGCACGGGCGAGGCAGAAACGCAGAAAGCAGCTTTATGTTTTATACTTTTGCTTTGCATTATCAAATGGCAAGCTGCGGAAGCGATGTCAATGAAGATATTCAACTTCAGGAAGATGGATGGCAGGCTCAAGCTCAGGATAGACAATGTAGAGGATCTCTGGGCGCTGCAGAGAATTATATTCGAGGGAGATAGGATAAGATCGGAAAGCTTCAGGAGGTTCAAGCCTGAAGAGAGCGATGAAGGAGAGATGAAAAAGGTAATAGTAGAGGTAAGCGCAGAGAAGACAGAATTGGACAAAAACGCGCTGAGGCTCAGGATAACAGGCAAGATAGTCGATGGCAGGCCTCTGGAGTACATAAGGCTTAACACCTACCACACTTTGAACATAGGCTTGCATGAAGAGATAGAGCTCGCAAAAACAGAGTGGCCGAAATATATCATGGAGGTAATTAAGGAGGCCGTGGAGGACACAAAAAAGCCCAGGATTGCTATCATACTTTTGGATGACGAGAAAGCGCTGCCTGCCTATCTGCTCGGTTACGGGATAGAATTCCTCAACGAAATATACAGCAAATTGAGCAAGAGGATGAAACCCAAGGATTTTGAAGAGCAGAAGGAGAAGTACTTCAACGAAATAATAGAGACAATAAAGAACCTCAACACGGACACGGTTGTAATCGCGGGACCGGGCTTCACGAAAGAGGATATAAAGAAGTACATGGAAGAGAAAGGGCTTGCCGAAAGCATAGGAAAAAGGCTGGAATATGAAAGGGCAAGCGACACTGAACGGACAGGAATGTACGAGCTCATGAGAAACGGGAAGGTAGCGAGCATAATGGCAAGGAGCAGGGTAAGGTCGGAGTTCAAGGAGATGGAGTATTTCCTCAAGGCGCTGAGCATGGGCAAGGCGAAATACGGAATAGAAAACGTGCGGGCCGCGATAGAGTCATATGATACAAGAAGCATACTGGTGAACGATTCTGTGATAGGGAGCGCCGAGATAAGGAAGCTGCTCGGATCGGCTGAGGAAGCCGGCATAAAGATAAAGATAATCAACGCGGAAAGCGAGGCAGGAGCACAACTGCACGGCTTCAAAGACATAGCAGAGATCGAAGTCGAAGACGAAGAAGAATAGGTGCTTGCGTGAAAGAGGATACCAAGATGAGAATGCTGTACCTTGCAATATATGCTTTGGGGTTCTTTACGGGCCTGAGCGCCTATGTGCTCTCCGACGAGATAAAGATCGACAGCGGGGAAAGGATAAGATTCCACGGATTGCAGGCAAGCGCGATAGGCGCTGTTATGCTGATACTGCTTCTGCTGCCCTACGTGAAGATTTTTTCAGCAGTAGTATGGATCTACGGCATGTATATAGGATATGCAGCAGGATACAAAAGGGATGTGGAAGTGCCGATCATAAGCATGATAGCTAAGGTATACAAATAGGCTTTGCTGCAGTGTCCAAGATTGTTTTTCTGAAAGCAGAGGAGGGTTCACGTAATGCCTATCAGTATTACTCCTATGAATATCGTTGCTACGCCGACCCAGCGCAGCAGCGGCACGTTTTCGTTGAGCAGAACCGCGGCGAACACGACGGCGAAAACGTATGCCAGCCCTCCGAAGCTGTAAGCCCAGCTAAGATGCACTCTGCTAAGCACATAAAAATAGAACAAGGTCGAGACGACGTACGCAAGCAAGCCCGCAAGCAGTATTAGCAGGAATTCATCGCTTCCGAAGGAGTACTTGAAGAGCAGCTGTCCTACCGCACCCAAAAGGGTCGAAACGATTATCAAAAGGATATTCGAGGTTTTCTGCTTCATTGCGCCCACCTATGCAGTAATGCCTATCACCATCACGCCCACAAAGACAAGAAGTATGCCTGCAAGGCGCACTAAGGTAATCTTTTCCTTTAGGAATGCAAAAGAGAACAGGGCCGTGAATATGAAGCTGCTGGCAAACAGCGGATAGACAAGGGAGAGGGGCGCGGACTTCAAGGCGTAGAGGTAGATTGCCAGGCTTACCGCGTATGCGCCTACGCCGAGCAGTATCCTTTTGTTCTTTAGCAAGGCGATTATTTCGCGTATTCCTGAAAGAGATTTCGCCATTCCTCCCTTGAAGAGTATTTGCGCGGAAGAGGCGGCCAAAGCCGCAATAAGTGTTATAAATATAACTAGGTATATACTCAACTAATACACCGCTGATACCATGAACAATTTCATTGCGATTGCAGTATCCATTATAGTGGTTGCGCTTACAATATATGCCGTTGCATTATTTATAACTTCAGGAGCCAGCGGGTATTTCTATATCGTCGTGGCCATCGCGCTGGCAATAGGCCTTGTAAACTCGTGGCTCATCTCAAGCGGCAGGTACGAGCGCAGGAATGGGAGCATTGAGAATAAGGGGACAATTTCCTCCGCTCCCTCGTCTGTTGCGGCGGAAGCTACTGTAAACTTAGACGGCAAATCCAGGCCCAAGGCGAAGAGAAGAAGCCGCAAAACATCCAAGAAATAACTGCATAGTATGCGCTATGCAAAGCGCACGATGGAAGGCATGCGGCGATCTGCTGAATTGATGCTTTTTCATGAACACCCTTATAATCGCTGAAAAGCCAAGTGTGGCGTTAAGGATAGCCATAGCGATAGGAGAGGGCAAGGCGGCGCGCAAGAGAGGCTCCGGAAGAAGCAGCTACTATGAGATAGATAAAGACGGCACCAAAATATACGTGGCCGCTGCAGTAGGCCACATATTCACGATAAAGCAATCTGACAATGCCAAGGGTTATCCCGTGCTGAATGTAGAATGGGCCCCCTCTTATACAGTAAGCAAGAGATCCTATTTCACAAAGGATTACCTTGACACGCTCTCCATGCTTGGAAAGGAATGCAGCTCGTTTATAAACGCGTGCGACTTCGACCTTGAAGGCACGGTAATAGGCACAAACATAATAAAGTACCTTTCCAACAGGCTTGCGAACCCCCATACAGGCAGAATGAAATTCTCGACAACTACCACCAGGGACCTCATAAATGCTTACAGCAACATCTTTCCGCTTGACATGAACAATTTTTACGCGGGAGAAACAAGGCACATAATAGACTGGCTTTGGGGGATAAACCTGAGCAGGGCGTTAATGCGCGCCATAAACGAGGGAGGAGTGGGCAAAAAGAAGGTGCTGAGCATAGGGAGGGTGCAAGGGCCTTCTCTTGCAATACTTGCAAAAAGGGAAAGGGATATAGAAGCATTCAAGCCTGCGCCTTTTTGGAGGGTTCTGGCACATGTGCGCGGAGCTGAAATGCTTAACGAAAAAGGAGACATAGTAGAGAAAACGGTTGCGGAGAAGGCGGTCGAAGAAACGAAACGCAACAGCGATGGCACGATAGCCTCGGTAGAGGAGAAGGAAGAGGAACTCTGGCCCTATCCGCCGTTCGACCTCACCTCTTTGCAGCTGGAAGCAAGCAGGACTATGCATATAGACCCTTCGATAACGCTGGCAATAGCGCAAACGCTATACGAAAGGTCTTTCATCTCCTATCCAAGAACATCCTCGCAGAAGCTTCCGGCGATACTAAATCTTCCCCAGATAATCACGGAACGTTCGCATGATGC